>JAGLYZ010000001.1 GCA_023131895.1 Candidatus Parcubacteria bacterium | reverse complement strand
ACCCTTGGGACCTTCTCCAGCCCCAGGATAAGATGAGCCGACATCGAGGTGTCGAACAGAGCCGTTGATGTGGACTCGCGGGCTCTACCAACCTGTTATCCCCGGGGTAACTTTTGTCTGATAATCTTCGGATTTTCTACTAAAATCCGTCGGTTCACTAAGTTCTGCTTTCGCAACTGCGCGGCATATCCGCCTTGCAGTAAAGCCGGCTTATAGCTTTGCCCTATTTTTCCGGTTTCCATCCGGAAATAGCCGACCTTTAAACGCCTCCATTACCTTTTAGGAGGCAAGTGCCCCACTTAAACTGCCCACCTCCCACTGTATCCCGATAAATCGGGATTAGTCAAGCAATTTTAAAAGACGGGTGTTTCATTGGCGGCTCCTCCCAACCCGAAAGTCGGGATTCAAAGCCTCCCCGCTACGCTACGCATTCAAAATAACAAGACAATGGGAAGCTACAGTAAACCTCCCGGGGTCTTTCCGTCTAGCCGCAGGTAACCGGCATCTTCACCGGTATTGCATTTTCACCGAGCACCTTGTTGAGACAGTTCCCCAGTCGTTAAGCCTTTCATGCGGGCCAGAACTTACCTGGCAAGGGACTACGCTACCTTTGGACAGTTATAGTTACTGCCGACGTTCACTGGCGCTTCACTCAGTTAGCAAGTCTTACCGAAGTAAGACACACCGCCGAGCTTGACGTTCCAGCACTGGTCAGGCCTCAGCCCCTATACATCCTCTTACGAGTTTAGCAGGGACCTGTGTTTTTGGTAAACAGTCGCTAGGGATCGTTCGCTGCGTCCCGATTATGCAAGCATAATCGGGAAGTCCTTATTGCAAACTTACGGACACTATTTTGCCGAGTTCCTTAACAAGGTTTCACTCGTTCACCTTAGTACATTTATACCTACCCACCTGTGTCGGTTTACGGTACGGATCAAGCATATAATTAATTCCTAAAAAGCTTTTCCAGGAAGCTTGCTCATCCTGATTGCTCTGGCCGTAACCAGAACTTTTTGCATACCTTGACGAATCTCAATATACAAATGTGAATCCAATAACACATCAGGACTACTAAACTCCGTCACTTTTTAGAATTATATACTCAAGGGCCGGAATATTAACCGGCTGTCCATCGACTACCCCTTTCGGGTTTGTCTTAGGTCCGCCTAACCCTTGGCTGATTTCCATTGCCAAGGAAACCTTAGGTTTTCGGTGTTCCGATATCGCATCGGAATTGCGGTTACTCATGCCAACATTCTCACTCCCTATTGCTCCACTCCGTTTCACAACGAAACTTCTTTGCAATAGGGACGCTCCCCTACCACCGCTCGTGCGAAGCACGAACGATTCTTATCTTCGGTACTGAGTTTGAGCCCCGTTAAATCTTCGGCGCAAAACTCCTTAGTTAGTAAGCTATTACGCACTTTTTAAAGGATAGCTGCCTCTAAGCTAACCTCCTAACTATCAGAGGAATATCACTTCCTTTCCCACTTAACTCAGTTTAGGGACCTTAGATGAAGATCTGGGCTGTTTCCCTTTCGAGTATGAAGCTTAGCCCTCATATTCTGACTCTTGCAATATAAATTTTCCGGTATTCGGAGTTTGATTGGATTACCTGGGTAAAACCCGCGATAAACCATTCAGTGCTCTACCCCCAGAAAAAATTTGCAAGGCTAGCCCTAAAGCTATTTCGGGGAGAACCAGCTATTACCAAGCTCGATTAGCTTTTCACTCCTTACCACAGCTCATCCCAGAGTATTGCTCGGCTCACGGGTTCGGGCCTCCTTCCCGATTTCTCGGAAATTCACCCTGGCCATGGCAAGCTCGCTTGGCTTCGGGTCTAAGGCATACAGTAAAAAACGCGCTTTTAACACTCGCTTTCGCTATGCTTTCTCCCGGAACGGGATTAAACTACTGTATACCAAAACTCGTTGGCTCGTTCTGCAAAAAGCACGCCATCATCCCGATAAATCGGGACTCTGACTCTTTGTGGACATAGTGGTTTCAGGTTCTATTTCACCGCCCTCACAGGGCTGCTTTTCACCTTTCCCTCACGGTACTAGTTCACTATCGGAGATATTAAGTATTTAGCCTTGGCCGAGCAGTTCGGCCTGCTTCTCTCGAAGTTATCATTTTTCGAGATACTCAAGAAAGATAACAAGGAGCGCAAAGTAGTTTTTACCTACAGGACTATTACCTCCTATGGTACCCCTTTCCAGGGTGTTTTGGTTAGCCAAACTTTGCCTAAATATTCTCCCTCGAAGAGTATTCCAGTGCACCCGGAATGCCCCCGACGCTATCCCCTTACAACCCCCATTCTTGTGCGAAGCATAAGATGGGTTTGGGCTATTCCCTTTTCGCTCGCCGCTATTAAGGGAATGAGCTTCAAAATGAAGCTTTGTTTTCTTTTCCTCCGCTTACTGAGATGTTTCACTTCAGCGGGTTCGCTGTCCCGACAATGTCGGAACTAATTGCCTAATGGCAATCAGGTTTCCCCATTCGGAAATCCCCGGATCAAAGGTTGCTACGCACCTACCCGAGGCTTTTCGCAGCTAAGCCACGTCCTTCATCGCCTTAATATCCCAAGGCATCCACCACTAGCCCATAACAATAAAATTTCTCGGCTAGCAATTAATAACCACAATATTTACCCTGTTAAATGCCACGAAGTGGCAATTTCGCCTTTGGCGAAATTATTTAACAGAGTGAATTGTCAATGTTCTTTCTCTAACAATCAAAAAATCGCTTCTTGAAAGCGATTCTTTAAAAACCTACTATCAAATTAGCAGGCAATCTTTAAAACCGCTTTCTTTTTTCTTTAATTTTGTCTATCTTTAACATCTTCCATTTTCATATTAACAAACCCAAGACCTTTGTCAACCCCTAAAAAACTTAGGGACCTAAGGCCTTGGGCTTTAAAAACCAAATTAAATTGTGTTATATATCTATTCTCCTTTTAGCTTTCTTGTCCATTCCTGAAGAAATTCAGCTGCAACATCCTTGCCGCCTAAACCAAAAGCTAAACCAAAAGAAATCACTATTAATGCAACCAATCCGCTAAACAAGGTTTGAATCATTTCAGGGAATACTCTTAATTGCTCTAAAACAGCTAAAATTGCAAAAATCCAAATTGACCATTTTACTATCACTCCTGCAAAATGAGAATAACCTATTCTCATTTTTTCAACTCCTGCTACTACAATCTTTTCCATAATATCAGCTACAATTACTGCTACTACAAAAATTAAAGCCGCTACAAAAACATTTGGAAGATAATTTACTACTTTTTCCAAGAAAGCAGCAAAACCAGGAAGGTCTAAAATTTCCACCGCAGCCATTAAAAAAACAATCACTAAAATCCACTTAACAATAGCTCCTAAAAATTCAGCTGGATTAACATTAAGCTTTGCTTTGCTCAATGCTTGTTTCCAGTCAGTTCTCTCAAAAAGCTCATTAAACTTAATGCGAATCAAAATTTCTGAAATCAATCTTCCAACTGCTAAAGCTATGAACCAACCTATAACAAAAACAACCAAAGCTCCAATTAATGCTGGAACGAAGTCTAAAACTCCTAACCATAATTCTCCTAATTTTTCAAATGTTATTTCTGCCCAATTTTCTAAAACCATATTTTTATTAGTTTTAATGAATATTCATGCTTTTAAATTCGACCTTTTGTTTAAAATTATTATATTATACCAGAAATCAAAAGAACTTACCTGTGGATAACTTTTTGAGGACTGTTGATGAGGTTGTTGATGCCAGACATCAACAACTGACTCAATTGCTTTGTTAAACATTAGAAAAAATAAGCGTAACAAACTAATACGATCGTTCTACTTTGTGACGGAATTTTATCAGAATTTAATTTAAAAATAAAAAGGGATTTAAAAAAAATAAAAAAGAGGAAATGAAAATAATTCCCTCATAATTTGATTTTTTTACTCGTTCTATAATTCCTCGCATTCATCCACGACCAAAGTTATTATCTTCTGCGAGGAATCATAAAAAAATAACGCTTAGTTATTTTGGCTAAGCGTGTTTCTTATTCAATTTCCATTTTAAGACATTGCCTTTTACAAACTCCATCACTTTTGGGATTGTATTACGTTCAATCCAGTAAAGTATCTGCTTATATTTTATCTCATCACTTTGATCTATATCTCGATTCCGTAATATCATATTTAGGGCTCTGGAATAACCCTCGTCAACCCCTATCACTTCTCGAAACATCTCGATTAAGCGGCGATCTTCCACATAGACAAGATAATTTTTGATTATCTCTTGTTTCAACCAACTAAAAACAACTTTACCTTTTTGATATAAAACATATTCAGCTGTTTTAATCGGTGCCTCCAAAACTTTTCCTAAAAAATCGTATTTTTTTTCTCCGTCAAACCACGCAAGTTCGCATATTCCCTTCTCTAACTTTCCCGTCACTATCGTAAAAAATGTTTTTAGCGTTATATCTGGATTTGCCTCTTTGATTTTCAGAATTTCAAAAGGATTTCTTTTTATCACTCCATCGTGCTCTGTTGCCCATCTTAAGTGAGAGGAATAAAGACCATCATTAAACGGATGAACGCCTTTTTCTGCCATTTCTATATCTAGAAGCACAAATTCCACTGGCACAAACAATTCTTTTGCAAAGAGAACTATTTCTTCAAGAGTAAAAAAGACTCCCTCGCCATTATGGAAAACAAAAATATCAACATAGCTCTTGATAGAAAAATCTCCTCTTAATGTTGACCCATAATGAACTGCTCCTATTACACTTCTGTCATCAGATAGTTTCTCTTTCGCCTCTTCAATCACAACCCTAAAACTCTCAATCTCTGGTATCTTTCTTTTTTTTACTTCTTCCAAACTAAAAACTCTTCCCATTTTCCATCAACCTCCTTTTTCTTTTTATAATCATACGGTGGGATATTCAAATGTAAAAGATCCACCATTTTATGGTATTTTGTTTCTATCAAATTTCTAAAAATATGTCAATAGAAATTCTAAACAAAATCTTACGAAATCCGGTTTCGTAAGATTTTGTATATCACTATATCAAACCCATCACAAAGTAGCACAATCGTGCTACTTTGTGACATTTAACTTTTTATGATTCCGCCGCCTAAGAGTTCGTTTCTTTGGTAAAAAACTACTGATTGGCCTGGAGTAATGGCTCGCTGAGAGCGTGAAAAAATCACTTTATATTCTTTGAAAGTTTTAGGAAGTCGGACTTCCTTAAGGAAGTCCGACTTCCTTGTAATTTTTGCTTCAACGGATTTGTGGCGATAACGAATTTTTGCTTTAATTTTTATAGAAAATTTTGCTTGCCCGCCGTAGCCTTGGCGAAGGCAGGGCTCTTTTCCAGAAATCCAATTAATTTTTTTGACTATTAATTCTTTTTTATGCAAGTCCTTTTCGTTCTTAGTGACAATTAAAATATTTTTCTTTATATCTTTATCTAAGACATAATATGGCTTGCCCGCCGTAGCTTCAGCGGAGGCGGGTCCTCCACCAACTCCTATGCCTTTTCTCTGGCCAATTGTATAGAAGCACAATCCTTGATGTTCTCCGATAATTTCTCCTTTGGTATTTATAATATCGCCTTTTTTAGTTTTAAAATTCTTTCTTAGAAAGCCATTTAAATCTTTTCCAATAAAGCAAATTTCCTGTGATTCAGAAGAAAAAACCGGCAATCTAAATTTCTTAGCTAAATTTTTAACCTCTTGTTTAGTATAATTTCCAATAGGAAATAAAATCTGCCTCAATTGTTTTTGATTAAGCATCCAAAGAAAATATGATTGGTCTTTTTCTTTATCTTTAGCTCTCAATAATTTGTAAGTAGCTTTTGACTTTTGACTTGTAGTTTTGGCTTTCTTGTTTTTTGTTTTAAGTTTTACATAGTGCCCGGTGGCGATGAAATCAAAACTAATTTTTAGTTCTCTAAGCTTTTTTAAAAAAAATCCGAACTTAATTTCTTTATTACATAAAACACAGGGATTTGGTGTTTTACCTTGCTGAAGCTCTTTAATAAAATAATCAATTATCTTCTTTTTAAATTCTTTTCTTAAATCTAAAACAAAAAAAGGAATTTCTAAAATTCCTGCTATTTTTTTAGCTCTTTTTTCTGATTCTTTAAAACTTTCTGAATCAAAAAGATTTAAAAAAACACCTTGAACTTCAAGGCCTTGTTTTTTTAATAAAGCAGCTGCTACTGAAGAATCAACTCCTCCAGACATCGCTACTACTACTCTGGTTTTTCTCCGCCAGTCAGCAGATTGCTTTTTCATTTTTAATTTTTTTAAGTAAATCTATCAGCCACGCTTGAAGCAACAAACGATTCTGGCTTTATTTTGGCCTCAAATCCATTTCCTTGAATAAGCCCCACTACTTCTTTTATCATATCGCGCGTTTGACCGCGCTCTCCAATATCAGCATGAATATAACGAAATTGGTAATTAGAAAAACTAAATCCCTGCTCAGACAATTCTTTTGCCATTTTTTCTATATCCTCTTTTAAAAATAAAGCCAGCTCGCAGGAAAGATAAACTTCTTCTAAAATTCTTTGGTGATAATTATAAAATTTTCTGTTTTTATATCCAACTTTTTTAAGAAAAAACCTTCCCCCCTCACCCTTCCTCAAAATAACCAATACTACTGGAAAACTGGGCTCTTCTTGTGAAGAAGAATCGCAACCAACAATAACATCATAAAATCTTTCCGGCTTTTCTTTCATATAAGAAAACAACTCCTCAATAACTTGTTTAAGGAGTAAATTTCCTCTGCTTGGGTTATAAAAATAACCGTTTTTAAGCAAGTCCTGATTTAAACTTCTCATATATTAAATAATAACAAAACATCTTTAAAAGGTCAAATATTTTTTACTAATTTGATAAATTCTTTAGGTTTTAATGAAGCACCGCCAACCAAAACCCCGTTAAAACCGCCTTGCTTAATGAAACTTTTAACATTTGAATTATTTACACTGCCGCCATAAAGAATTTTAATCTCATTAGCAACTGAACGAAAATATTTTTGCGCAATAACTTTCTTTACAAAGAACCTTATAACATTAGCTTCATCTGGAGAACATGGCCTGTTGCTTCCAATAGCCCATAAAGGTTCATAAGCAAAAATAATTTTTTTAACATCGCTTTTGCTTATTTTTTTTAAACCATTTTCTAATTGTTTTTTCAAAACAGTTTGAGTTTTTCCTTGTCCTTTATCTTTCTTGCTTTCTCCAAAACAAAAAATAGGCCTCATATTTTTAATTAAAGCTGCTTTTATTTTTTTATTTACCATCCTGTCTGTTTCATTTAAAAACTGCCTGCGTTCAGAATGTCCAATAATAGCATATTTACAGCCAAAGCTTTTCAGCATTGGAAGAGAAACTTCTCCAGTGAAAGAACCTTTATCCTCCCAAAAACAATCCTGCGCACCAAGTTTTATATTAGATTTTACATTTTGGACATCAGGTAAATAAACAAACGGCGGACATATAACCACTTCTGCCTTTTTTATATTTCTCAATTCTTTATCAACAGCTTCAAAAAGGAGCTTAGCTTTAGTTAAGGTACTCGGGTTCATCTTCCAATTAGCGATTACAAAAGTTTTCATAGTAGATTCATTTTTTATTAATGACTTTTTTAATTTCTTTAACGCTTTCAGGATTAGCTAAAGTAGAAAGATCGCCTAATTCTTCTTTGGTGAATAATCGTTTTAAAATTCGACGCATAATTTTTCCAGAGCGCGTTTTTGGCAAATCTTTAACTAAATATACATTTTTAATTGAAGCAATGGGTCCAATTTCTTTTCTTATCTGCCTTTTTATCTCCTCCTGAACTTGCTTTAAAGGTTTTTCTTTTCTTAAAACTACAAAAGATAAAAGCGCTTCACCTTTTATCTCATCAGGAATACCGATTATGGCACATTCAGAAATGTCTGGAATTCTGGAAATAGCATCTTCTAACTCACCAGTAGATAAACGATGACCAGCCACTTTTATCACATCATCCATTCTGCCAACAATTCTGATTAAACCGTTTTTATCTTTATAAGCGGCATCGCTGGTAAAATAAATCTTTTTACTATACTGGCTCCAGTAAGTTTTTAAATACCTTTTTGGATTTTTATAAATCCCTCGCAAAAGTCCAGGAGTAAAAGGGGACAAAAGAACTAATGAACCTTTTTTATTGGAAGACAGGGATTTTCCCTTATCATCTAAGATATCAAATTTCAAACCAGGTAATGGCAAGCCGGTAAAACAAGGTTTAAAAGGACCTATACCCGGCAAAGAACTTATTAGAATACCGCCTGTCTCTGTCTGCCACCAAGTATCAAGAATAGGACATTTCCCTTTGCCTATCTGATTAAAATACCATTTCCAAGATGATTCATCAATTGGCTCGCCTACTGAACCTAAAATTCTTAGAGTATCAAATTTATACTTTTTAATAAATTGAGTGCCGTATTTTTTAAACATTCTAATAGCAGTAGGAGCAGTATAGAAAATAGTTACTTTATGTTTTTCAATAATTTGTGCCCAACGATCTAGATTAGGCCAATCAGGTGAGCCTTCATAAATTAGAGTAGGTACACCGTTTAATAATGGCGAATAAACACCGTATGTGTGACCTGTTACCCAACCAACATCAGCAGTGCACCACATTATATCATTATCATGCAAATCAAATATCCATTTACCTGTGTATTTTGCCTGAACAGTATAACCGCCGCAAGCATGAACCGTTCCTTTTGGCTTGCCAGTGCTTCCGCTAGTATAAAGTATAAATAAAGTGTCTTCCGAGTCCATTACTCTTGGCTCGCATTGAAAAGATTCTTTCTCAACCAAATCCTGCCACCAGAAATCCCTGCCCTTTTTCCAATCAACTTTATTTTTAGCTCGTTCTACTACAATAACTTTTTTCACTTTTGTTTCTTGAATTCCTTGATCAACGTTTTTCTTTAAATCAATTATTTTCCCTCTTCTATAATATCCATCAGATGTAATTAAAATCTTTGCTCCTGTATCCTGCAGCCGAATTTTTAAAGCATTAGGAGAAAAAGCAGAAAAAACAACTGCGTGAATAGCGCCAATGCGAGCGCAAGCGAGCATTGATATTATCACTTCCGGAATCATTGGCAAATAAATTCCTACTCTATCCCCTTTTTTTACTCCCAATTTTTCCAAAGCATTAGCGAATTTGTTAACCTCTCCAGAAAGCTCATTATAAGTTAAAATTCTCGGCTTCTCATCAATCGGCTCTGGCTCCCAAATAATGGCTGGCTTATTTTTAATTTTCTCCCAACCCAAATTATTTTTTTCAAAGATATTTGATGTAATATTTATTTTGCCGTTGACAAACCATTGAGAATACGGCGGCTTGTGAACAAATGCTTTCTTCCATTTCTTAAACCAAAAAATTTCCTTAGCCAAATTCTCCCAAAATTTAATCGGGTTTTTCTCTGCCTCTTTGTAAATCTTTTTGTCGCTCAACCAAGCCCTATTCTTAATTTCCTTTGAAGGATAATACAAATCCCCTTTCTTAAACATAATGATGTTTAATCACAATTTATATTAGTATATCAAAAAAAATAGAATAAGACAAATCACAAAATTTTAATATTAATTATCCCCTATTGACACAATTTTGTGATGCTTCATACTATAAAATAGTTCGCAAGATGTTAAATATGGAATTAGGGCTTGTCCAAAAACCCTTGACATTTTACGGATTATATGTTATCCTAAATAAGGATAAGGGGTGATAAAAATGAAAAAAATAGGATTAGATTTGGAACATGTAGAGGAGCAGTTAGCACAGACAGATAAAGAAATAGCAGTGTCCAGAGACGAATTTTGGGGCAACCCTAACTGGAACGATGAAAAAGCAGAATTGGAAGCGAAAATAAATGCGCTAAGAGACTGGAAGGAAAGCCTTGAAGCGACCAAGAGGACAATTGTAGTTATGAACAACGGCGGGATAGCACAAGATGTGGAGAAAAAAGTCAGTCAATATAAAAAACCTCTTTATGGGGTTGACTTGACAAGAAGTGAAAGATAAAAAGGGTTTGCTCGTTAAAAAAACAGGCAAACCATATTTTTTTTACTAAAAAACTGCGTAAATTTTCACGCAGTTTTTTGATTTAAATAATGTATAGAAATTAGAACTTCCTGCCGATAAATTCTGCGAATTCTGCCATTCTGCAGGAATAGCCGTATTCGTTGTCATACCAAGAAATAACTTTAACCAAGTTGTCCTTAACCATTGTCAAATCAGAATCAACAATGGAAGAAAAAGGATTAGCAATATAGTCAGAAGAAACCAATGGCTCTTGTTCTATATCTAAAATGCCTTTCATTGCCTTGCTTTGAGCCGCCTTTTTAAAGCAGGAATTAACTTCTTTCTTTGTTGTTTTCTTTTCTAATTCGCAAATTAAATCAACAATAGAAACTGTTGGCGTTGGTACTCTTATTGCCAAACCATCCAACTTTCCCTCAACTTCTGGTATCACTTTACCAATAGCTTTAGTAGCTCCAGTAGTGGTAGGAACAATATTAATAGCAGCTGCTCTTGCCCTGCGCAAATCTTTATGAGGCAAATCTAAAAGTTTTTGGTCAGTAGTATAGCTGTGAACAGTGGTCATAAAACCTTTGACAATCTTAAAATTGTCATGAAGAACCTTGACTACTGGCGCTAAACAATTAGTGGTGCAGGAACCCATATCCATTATTTCATCTTTTTCTGGATTATATTTTTCTTCATTTACGCCTAATATATAGGAAGGAACTTTTTCCGGCGTTTTAGACGGAGCAGAAATAATTACTTTTTTAGCTCCGGCTTCAATATGCTTTTTACCTCCTTCATAGTCCCTAAAAACACCAGTACATTCTAAAACAATATCTATGCCCAGCTTTTTCCAAGGAAGATTATTTGGTTCTTTTTCGGCAAAGATCTTTATTTCTTGTCCATTGATTATAAGCGCTTTCTCTTTGGCTCTCACTGTTTTTCTATAAATACCGTAAACAGAATCATATTTTAAAAGATGAGCCAAGGTCTTTGTATCTGTTAGATCATTAATCGCTTCTACTTTTAAATCAGGATGTTTCTCCAAAATCCTTTTAAAAGTTGCGCGGCCTATCCGGCCAAAACCATTTATTGCAATTTTTGTCATAGAAATAAGTAAGCGAAGGAAATATACTTTTAGGAGCACCCGTCTTCTAAAAGTTATATTCCTGAGCTTGTTATTCTTTTATATTTAACAAATTACAAATTTTTTCTCTCTCAAAACCTATAATTAATTCTCCGCTAATATCTAAAATAGGTACAGAACCCCATATTCCTTTCTCGTCCAGCCTTTTCAATAACTCATCCCTTTTTTTCTCATCATGGGATATGCTAATTTCTTCAAATTCTACATTACTCTCTTTTAAAAACTCTCTTAAAGTAAAACAAAAAGAGCAATTATCAGTAGTATAAAGTTTTACATTTTTTTTATCCATCTTCTACAAGCAGAGCAGCACCGATTGCTCCGCTAAAATCTTTAAGTTTAGATATTTTTATCTTAACAAATTTTTTAGACAAAGGCGATAGGACCCTTTTTTGAATTTCTTTTTTTACTGATTTCATAAAGAATTTATTGGCTTTGGAAATTCCTCCTCCAATTACAATGACTTCCGGGTCTAAAATATTAATAATGTTAGAAATACCAATTCCTAAGTATTTTCCGTATTCTTGAAAAATTTTTAATGCCTGTTTATCCCCTTTTTTTGCTTTTTCTTCTAATTCTTTTGAAAAAACTTTTTTTCTTTTAAAAAATTTCTCTGAACAATAATCCTCTAAAAAACCAATATGTTTTTTTTCGTCAAATTTAATTGTCATAAAGCCAAACTCTCCAGCAGAACCAAATGTACCTTTAACAAATTTATTTTTCCATATAATACCACCGCCTACACCTGTTCCTAAAGTAATACCGGCAACAATTTCTGCTCCTTTTGCCGAACCTAATGTTATTTCGGCTAAAACAAAACAATTCACATCGTTTTCCATCACGGTTTTAATGTTCAAATCTTTCTCAATAATTTCAGCCAAAGGACAATTAGAAAGATATTTTAAATTAGGCGGATTTAAAATAAAATCCCTTTTTTTATTTAAGGGACCAGGAACTCCAATGCCAATACATTTAATTTTTGATTGAGGTATATTAGATATTAAATTTTCTATATTTTGCTCTAAAACCTTAATGAGCTTTTCCTTGTTTTTTGGAGTAGAAATCTTTTCTTTTTTTACAACTTTAAGTTTATTTGACAAAACAAACTTTGTATTGGTTGCGCCGATGTCAATACCAATGCTATACATTAAATTCATTTAACTTGATTAATTAAATCTTGGACCTCCTCACAAATATGAGCAGGTTGATTTTGCGTTAATTTACAAATTAAAGCTGTTAGAATATTAGACTCCCCTTCTTCACCCATGCTTTCTCCAGAACCAACTCTATAATATTTGCATCCTATGACCAATGTTGGCACACCTCCTGAGCTGTATTGTTGGAATACACCCATATCTGCATCTGAATCCATATTATTATGAAATGCAATATGACCATCAAAATTCTTTGCTACTTTTTCTATAATAGGATGTTCCCAAGTACAATGCGGACAACCTTTAGAACTAAAAAAATATACAATCGGTTTTTCGTTCTCCTTACAAATTTCGTTTTCACTAACTGAAAAGTTCCCAATTGTTAATTTTTCTTCCTGATTTTCTCCTTGAGAAAGATTTTCTTCCATATCAATCACTTGCGGGAATAAAAGCTTTCCATCTTTGGAAATATAAGAATCAAATTCTTCTTCGCCTATTTTTAATTTAATCTTGTATAAATTGCTTTCCTCGCTAATATCTATTAAAGAAGCAATTATTCCCCCTTCTAAAAGATTTTCATTAATAAAATTTATAACTTTTTCTGAAACCTCATCAGCAGATAAAACGTTCTCGTTCTGATTTTGGTTATTTTCAAAAAATCCATTGGTGTAAGCCACTGAAGCAATTACTAAAATCCCTATAACAGCTATTGCTAAGGCTATTAAATTTTTGTTTGTTCCTTTAAAAAAATCGTTCATAATTTCATTATACTTTCTTTGAAATCATTGTCAAATATTTCATTAAATTAACCTGTTTTATTCTACCTATTCTTCCTTTTTCACAAGCATTTTCAGAAAATTGTCTTACATTGTCTTTGCCATTGCCAAAAATCAAAATGGGTACCGGCTCAATACAATGGTCTTTGTTAGAGCAACAGGTTGAATGGTCAGCAGTAATAACAATTAAAATATTTTTCAGCTCAAATAAAGTTTTAATTTCTTTGTCGATTTTCTCAATAAATTTCTTTTTGCCTTGAAAATCACCATCATGAGAAAAAGTATCAGTGGCTTTTATATGTAAGAAAATAAAATTATATTTTTTCAGAGCGCTTTTAGATGCCAAAATTTTTCCCTTAAGATTGGTGCTAGCAAAACCAGTAGCTCTCCTTACTTTGATTAAATCCATTCCTAAAATTTTTGCCACTCCCTTATAAAGCGCGCCTCCAGCAATACAAGCTGCTTTTAAATTATATCTCTTTTTAAAACTGGGTATTTTTTCCATCATCCCTGCTCCCCTGACTAAAAGATAATTAGCTGGCAGTTTTCTTTTTTTATTTAATCCATGTTTTTCTAAAATCTGATTGGTCTTTTCTAAATATTTATTTAAAACATCGGCTGTAAATTTTGCCTCTTTTGACTTGTCTAAAGGAATAATATTTTTTACTCTTACTCCTTTTTTGTGAGGATCATTATCACTTATTTTCTTTGACAATCCCTTGCCTCTTAAAACTAAAACAGCCCTATGGCCATAGGATTTTTTGATTATAAATCTAATGCCGTCTATTTTTATTTCCTGTAATGCTTTGACTAATCCCTGGGTTTTTTCTATTCTTCCTGCCCGCCTGTCAATAATTTTTAAGTTTTCATCAACAGTCCCAAAATTAACCCTTAAAGCCACATCTCCTTTCTTTAATTCCATTCCAATACCAGCTGCCTCATAAGGGCCTCGTCCTAAAAAATAATCTTGATAGCCAAATAAAGCAATATGCGCGCCTTCTGATGTAGGCACTTTCTCTTTAGGGAATCTAAATGTTTCTACCAAACCGCAAATACCTTTTTTAGCCATTAAATCCATGTTGAGCGTCTCAGCAGATTCTAAGGGTGTTTTATTATTTAACTGAGGAATAGGTTTGTCTCCCAAACCATCAATGATAATTAAAAGAATTTTTTTCATAACTCTTTTTCAATTTTTAGCAACCGATTGTATTTTGCTAATCGCTCACTGCGAGCCGGAGCTCCAGCCATTATTCCGTCTGCGCCAACACCCACAGCTAAGTCAGCAATAAAATCATCTTTTGTTTCTCCGGACCGATGTTTAACAAAAATCTTAAAATGATTTTCTTTAGCATGCCTTACCACTTCTAAAGTTTCAGAAACAGTTCCGATTTGGTTTGGCTTAACAATCATCCCATTGCAAGCCTTTTCTTCAACTGCTTTCTTTACTTTTTTAATGTTGGTAACTAACAAATCATCGCCAATAATAACAGTTCGAGAACCGTTCTCGGATTGTTTGGTGATTTGTCTAAAACCCTGCCAGTCATCTTCTGAAAAAGGATCCTCCAATCCTGTAATAGGATATTTAGAGATTAAATCTGAATAATATCTCAAGAAACCATCTTTAACAAAAACACCCATTTGAGTTTGGTATTTTTTATCTTTGAAAAACTGTGAAGCAGCGCAGTCCAAAATAATTCCAACTTTATCTTTATATCCTGCTTTTTCTATTGCCCTAACTATTGATTCCAATGCCTGTTCTGGAAACTTTAAAGCTGGTGTAAAACCGCCTTCCATTCCAACATTAATAGATTGTTTTCCATATTCTTTTTCCAAAATCTCTTTAAGCGTATGATAAATTTCTGTTCCTGTTTGCAAGTTTTCTGAAAAACTATGTTCATTTGGCTGAATCATAAACTCTTGAAAGTCCAATTCATTACCAGCATGTGCTCCTCCTTCAATCATCAAAAAACACGGCTTTGGCAACGAGCATCGAGAACTATCCTCGATGAGTTGAGAAATGTATTTGTATAATTGTACATTATTTGCCGCAGAGCCGGCCCGGCAAACAGCAATACTTACTCCTAAAACAGCATTAGCGCCTAATCTTGACTTATCTTCTGTCCCGTCTAATTTAATCATCAATTCATCAATCTCTTTTTGTTTAACAACATCTTTATCTTTTAACGCAGGCTCAATAATCTTTTCTACATTTTCTACTGCTTTTAATACTCCTTTGCCATTATATCTTTTTCCCCCATCTCTTAATTCTTTTGCTTCGTTTTTGCCAGTGGAAGTGCCGGAAGGAACAGAAGCAAAAAAAGAGCCAATATCAGTTATCAGCTCTACTTCTATAGTAGGAATTCCCCTTGAATCCAATATCTCCCTTGCCTTGATTGATTTTATTGTATGAGTATTCATTTACGCTATTTCTCTTATATATTTTTTTAATTCTGGACCAAACTGAGGATGTTTTAAAGAAAGATAAAAATTTGATTTCAACCAATCTAATTTATTTCCGCATTCTAACCATTCACCTTCAAACTCATAACCATATATTATTTTCCCATCATTTATCATTGTTTCTAAAACTTCAGACATATATATTTCACCTTTCTTGCCAGGTTTGGCTTTTTCTAAATACTGAAGAACTTCTGGGGTATGAATATATCTTCCAACTACGACTAAGTCAGAAGGTGCCTCATCTGGACCTGGTTTTTCAACAATCTTTTTAATTTTGTAAATGCGATTAGCAATTTTTTCTACTTTTACTACACCGTAACGATGGAGTTTTTCCTTAGGCATTTTTTTTAAAGCAATGACAGGCTTTTGGCAGGTTTTAAAAACCTGTTCAATTTGGGCGACACATGGTATTTTTGAATCAATAATATCATCGGGAAATAAAACCGTAAAAGGATCTTTGTTTAATAATTTCTTTGCTTGTAATATAGCATGGCCATCGCCTAATGGTTCTTTTTGGACTACCCAAGAAAAAGAAATGTTTTTAGAAATCTCTGTAAGCTTTTTAACTTCTTCTAAAAAATTTTCTTTCTTTCTTTCTTTTAATATTTTTTCCAGCTTTGGAGATTTTTGGAAATAATTAAAAACCTCTTTTCCTTTTGGCCTGATAACAAAAACAATATCACTTATACCTGACTTTTTAACTTCTTCAATAATATATTGGATTACTGGTTTATCAACTAAAGGCAAAAGCTCTTTAGGCGAGGCCTTAGATAAAGGCAGAAATCTTGTTCCTAAACCAGCAATTGGAATAACAGCTTTTTTAATCATTTTTTACTATTGATTATTGCCTGTGTTTTTTCTAAGAAAAGCAGGGATGTCCCATTTTTTTTCTTCCTCTAAGAGCTCTTTTTCAGCTTCCTCTGCTTCTCTTTTTAATTGCAAAGCATTTTTTCTCGTTTTCTCCTGTTTTTTTATCTTTCTTTTAGCAGGCGGTTTCTTTTTCTTTGCTTTTTTAACCTTTCTTTGTACTGCTTTTTTCTTTTTTGGTTTTTTCTTCTTTAATTTGAAAATTTTTTCTTTTGGTTTTTCTAAAATGATCTTAGCTACTTTTGGCTTTTGTTTTTTCTTTAGTTTTTTTTCTGGTTTCCTCCCCGGAGGGGCTAGGCTCTCGCCTCGTCTTCGCCGAGGTGAAGCGGGCGCCTTTTTAGAGGCGGCTGGTTTTTCTTCCGGTTCTGATACTATTTTTACTTTTTGGTTTTGTTTCTTTTTAATCTTTAGCTCTTTTTTTTCATCGCTAGTGGCTAATAAAGTTATTCTTATTTTCTTTTTATAATTAGGATGCTGGGAAATGCCAAAAATTATTTTCGCTCTCTTATTAATTCCAGTAATAGCTTTGCTGATTTGCTGGACTGTATCCATTTTCAAATCCTTATCAGAAGTTATATTGTATAAAATCTTATCTGCCTTTTCAGGATTATATTCGCTTAAAGGGTTTTGGATAAGCCTCATTACTATTTCTTCCGGCTCTTCATCGCTTCTGGCCTCAACACTGTTTAAATAACATAGTTTGCCCCTGCCTTCTAAAATTACCTTTAAATCAGCCCAATCAATATTAATCAGGCCTGGCAAAAAAATCATCTCAATCAAACCCTCTAATCCTTGTTCTAAAATCTTGTTTAAGGCAGAAAGAGATTGTTTTAAAGGCGTTTTTTTATCAATAATTTTAAAAATCTTTTCATTCGGAATCACAGTAAAAGCATTTAAATTCGGCTTCATTTTCTCTAAGGAATTTAAAGCAATTTTTAATTTCTTTTCGCCTTCAAATTTAAAAGGCAAAGTAAAAATCCCAAAAGTAATATTTTTAAGCTCTTGGGAAACTTGAGTAAAAACAGGAGAAGCGCCAGAACCAGTTCCGCCTCCTAAAGATGAAACTAAAATACAAAGATCTGCTCCATCTAAAATCTTTTTTATGTCATCTGCTGCCTGTTGCGCGGCTTTTCTTCCTAAATCAGGATTCATTCCGCATCCTAAACCTCCTGTCAAGCTTCTGCCAAAAGAAAAACGTCTGCATTTTTTGCTTATCCTTTTAAGCGCTTGAGTATCTGTATTTGCTGCTGTAAAACTTGCTTTTTTTAATTGTGAAGCAATTTCTGAAATAATAGAGCCGCCTCCTCCTCCAATACCAATTACTTTTATTTTGGTCTGATAAGCATTTTCAGGAATTACTGATTTAATCTTTTTTTGTCTTTTCTTTTTTATTTTTTTAGGTTTAACCTTAATCACTCTCTTTTTTGTTTTTTTAAGAGCTTTTTGCTTTCTTACTGGTTTTTTCTTTATAATCTTTATAATCCTTTTCTTTTTCTTTAAAATTCTTTTGTTTTTCTTCTTCTTTACCATTATTTAAATATAGCTTGTCAATGCAATAAGGTCAAGTCAAATAATACAATGCCGTCAAATTTAGGACTAGAACCATCTTCGCCGAAATAATAATCATAAAAATCCTCTGCCACAACTTTTTTCTCTATTGAACTTGAGGCGATAAGCATTTCTCCATTAAATAAAAGCCCTTCATGAACTACATCTAACCCTGTCTCAAAATACTTTTCCTTAACAAAGGCAATTCCAACTGATTTAGGCAAACCAATAAGAAGCTCTTTAGTAATATATTCATTGTGCAGATATTTTATAATCATTTCTTTTTCCCAATCAATATTTATCCAGCGCTTGCCATCTGTTTTTACTTTATTTAAAATCACTTTTCTGGTAATTATTTTAGAAGAACCAGCGACTTCTTCAGTAATATCAGAGAAATAATGCGAAACCATATTACGATCAGTAGTAAAATGAAGCCGATTTTCAAAAGTTATTTCTTTGTCTGTCCCATAGTTTAGAAATTTCATCATTTCTCTTGCTTGTTCCAAATCTTGGGAATGAAGCAAAGCAGCAGTGGTTAAAACAAATACCGTGCAATCAGCTTTATCTAATCTAAAAATAGGGTCCTTATCTCGTCCTGATTCTTCCCCTAAACAACCAATTTGATAAGGCATGCCAATCCGCAAAACAGCTATGGCTTTCAACCGCTCGTCTTTATCTGGAAATTGCTTCCAGAGTTCTTTTAAAAGTAAATCAACCTCTGTTGGAGCCAACTCATATAATTTCTTTTGCTTACTAGCCCATTGCCAGTTTGTTTCATCCTCATTGACTATCACAGTATCTTGAGTCTCCTTATCCTCAGAGACAAGCAACTTGTTTTGTTGGTACAGAATTATTGTTGCTGAAAAAAGAATAAAACAGATTATTATTATCAATATCGTTTTTTTCTTCATTTTTTTATTGTATCTTATTCCCTAATAAAACAAAATCCCTTATTAAGGGATTTTGTTAAATCAAAATGTCTTTCTTTAATTTGGCAAGTGAATTAGGGAGCTACTGGAAGCCCGAATCCGGTTGCCGAGTCATCGCTTTCTATATGTAGATCATGCAGTTTTGCCAGTTCTTGCAACTTTGTTCTTGTTGTGGCTGCATCCGTATACCACAACTTTGCTGCCAGTCCTGCAATATGAGGAGCTGCCATAGATGTTCCACCAATAGTATTATAACAGCCATTTTTCCAGGTTGATTCTACAGCCACTCCTGGCGCACCAAACTCAACTTCTTTTCTTTCTATGATATAATCGCCATCATTTATTCCTCGAGATGACCAGTCTGGAACTGCTTCTGCGGAATCAATTGCTCCAACGGCTATTACTTTAGCATTTGCCGCTGGGTAATCTATTGAACCATCAGCTGGACCATCATTTCCTGCTGCTGCAACTACTAAAACATTTTCACCAACTGCATAATCTATGGCTTCTTTAATCCCTGAATCCTGAGTATCCCCACTAAGGCTTATAGAAATTATATTTGTTCCTTTGTTAGCAACATATCTAATTGCTTTAGCTATGTCATCACCATAACATATTGCATCATAAATCGGGTGTGGCACACAAACCTTTATATGCCATAGATTTACATCTGGAGCAACTCCGAAAATTCCCTTGCCATCATCGCCACCATTAGCCGCTACTGTTCCAGAGGTATGCGTTCCATGACCATGAAAATCATTACAGCCGTCTTTTAATTTTGGGCCTCCTCTTGTAGCATTTTTGCACAAGCTAACATCTAAATCCAAATGGTCTCTGTAAACTCCTGTATCTAAGACTGCAACAGTCACATCTGTCCCGCCAGAACCACCATTCACTTTTTCAATACCCCAAGGTTTTTGAACACTTGGATAGCAAATTCTCTCTGGCGCTGTAGTTTCTTCTACACATTTACAGTTTTCACAAATTTGTCCTTCTGGACAATCGGGTAAGCTCGGCTCGCCGCATTGTTCTGAAGGATGAGCTTTACCATCGCCACAAATAGGTTTTCCAGTGATTTCATATATCTGAACTGGTTCGGTCTTTATCAGTCCTAATGCAGTTAGCACTTTCAGTTGAGGAGAAACTTCGGTAGAGAACACTCCAGGGAATTCGTGATGAACTCCTAACATTGTTTTTACTACTGGATTATCCGTTAAAACATAAACTCGCTCCCCCACCTGACCGTTTGCTGCAGCTAAGGTTATTCCCGAAATGACTAAAACACCCATAACCACTACTCCTAATGCTATTTTTATCTTTTTCATATTTTTTTTACTTTTAATTAAATTTTAAATTTTTTCGACCTTTTTATTATTCTATCACAACAAAAGCCCAAGGAGCAAGACGCTTCGGGCAAAGAATGTTTAGAAGTTCAACCTCTAAACATTCTGTATTTATTGTATATTAATTATTTTCCCTACTCCGTTTTCTATAAAGTTATTTTTATATTCTTGTTTGAACAATTCCCGGCATCTATCCCCAGAACAATGACAGGGTGCTGTTTTTTGAACTTCTAGCCTCTTAAAATCATCTATAATTTCCTTTAGTTCAGAATCACTGGTTCCTGACAAATGAAAACCGCCTAAAACCAAATAAACCTCTCTTTTAAGCATGTCTTTGACTTTTTTAATAATATTAATAATTCCAGGATGAGCGCAGCCAGTAATAATCACTAATCCTTTTTCAGTGTTTAATATTAAAGATTGTTCTTTAACCCAATCCTCTAACCAGCCCGTGGAATATACATTTTTAAATATTTTTGTTGGTTCTGAAAATAAATCAGGAGTATATACTTTTAAACCTTTGTTGAATTCCAATAAATCCTGCAATCCGCCGGTATGGTCTCCATGCATATGAGATATAAAAACAAAATCAATGCTCTTGGGATCAATCTTTAGCTTTTCCATATTACTGAATAAAGTATGACTGTCAGCGCCAGTGTCAAAAAGAATATTAAATCCGCTTTCGCCAAGGCTTTGGCGGACAAGGCAGCTAAAACCCCAGCCTGTTTTGAATTCCGGCTCAACTTGGTAATTATCATAAACAGTAATAAGAGAAATTTCTTTCATGGTTTTCATCGTAAAATTTCTATTCCTATAGGGCAATGGTCTGAACCTTTAACATTTTTAAGGATAAATGCTTTCTTTAATTTGGAAGTTAATGCCTTGCTAGTGAAAATATAATCTATTCTCCAGCCAAGATTCCTCTGCCTGGCATTTCTATAATATGGCCACCAAGTATAATTTCCCGGCTTTTTATTAAATTTTCTAAAAGTGTCTATAAAGCCGAGTTCAGTAATTTTATCAATTCTTTTTCTTTCTTCTAAGGTGAACATTGTATTATTTTTATTGTCCTTCGGTCTGGCTAAATCAATCTCTTGATGAGCAACATTAAAATCTCCAACAAGTATTACTTTCTTTTTATTAATTTTTTTAAAATATTTCAAAAGCTCATCATAGCTCTTCAGCTTATAAACCATATTTTCTTTTTGCCTTCCGCCGTGAGGCAAATAAAGATTGACTAAAATAAAATCAGGATATTCAAGTTTTAATATTCTCCCTTCTTGGTCAAATCGTTTTATACCTGACTTGGTTTCTATTTTTAAAGGTTTTCTTTTAGTATAGACAGCTAACCCAGCATATCCTTTTTTTAAAGCTGAATTAAAGTATGAATAATAGCCATCTGGCTTTAGTAAATTTGGTTCTAACTGCTCTGGCCATGCTTTGGTTTCCTGAAGACAAACAATATCAGCTTTGGAATTTCTAAGCCATTTCAAAAAACCTTTTTTGCAAGCTGCTCTTATTCCATTAACATTCCAAGAAATAATTTTCATATTTTTACTCTCTTCTTATTAAAAACCAGACAAGAATAGTACAAATTAAAAGAAAAATTCCAAACCATTGGAAAATAACTGCGAAAGAAAAGAAATTCAGCAAAAAACCGCCTAGCAAAGAACCAACAGCCACTCCTAAAGGAATAAAGAGCGTATCAATGGCTCCAATTTCTTCAGGAAATTTTTTAAACTTTCTTGCGAAATAACCGCTTCTGCCGGAATTTATCATTAAATAACTCATTCTTTCAACAATTTTAACAATAAAAAGCGAGTTAAAGGTTAAAAATTTAAAACCAATTCCTAAAACAATCGTTACTAATGATTTTATAATGCTTCCCTGAAGCACATTGGTTCTGCTTTTTTGAGCGCCGATAATTTTAATCAATTTCCAGGAAATAACCACGAATACTATTGATACTAGAGAAATAAAGAGTAAAATTTTATTTTGAGACCAGAAAAGTTGATTTTTTAAATATAGAACGAAAAATGCCCTGTAAAAACCAGTTAGAATAATTGTTAGAAAAACCAGTCCTAAAAGAAGCGCTACTTCCTTTTCTTTAATTTTTTTAAATATTGACGAATAATCATTTTTAATTTTTTCAATGTTTTCCGGCTGAACTCTACTTAAATTTTTTATTTTCTTAAGTGATTTGGAAGAATAAAAAATATTAAAAAAGTGAATAGCAAAGCTAAAAATAAAAACACCAACAAAGCCAAACTGCCAGATTAAAAAAGCTCCTATTGCCGGCGCCAATACCTCTGCGTAAATAGGCATTGAATAAAACCAAGCAAAAGATTCATTGGCTTTTTTAGTTAAAGAAACAAATAAGCTTTTGGAGCTTACAAAAAATAAAGAAGCAGAAATGCCTAAAAGAACCTGAAAGAGATAAAAGAAAAATAAATTAACATTTAAAATCATTCCCAAAGAATAAAGAAAATAGCCAAAAATACCAATAATCATCAAAACTTTTTCATTAAATCGAGAGCAAAGAAAACCGCTTATTGGCGAGAAAAAAGCCAATGGAAGATATATAAAAAGATATGTATAACCAACCTGCGCAAATGATAATCCTTTCCAAACTAAAAAAAGCGGAAAATAAAGAGAAAAAAGCTTATAACCAAACATAAGCAGAAAATGAGAAAAAGAAAGCTTTTTCGCTACTGGCTCAATACCTGCAAACTGATTTTTAATTTTTCCAACTAATGAGAACATTCAGCTATTATAACAAACTTTAGTCTGATATACCAAACTTCTGATTTGCTATAACAAAAAAATGTCTTTGCTAAAAGACAAAAACACATTTTAAAAAATTGTTTTTATGGTATAATAAATATATGGACAACACTATGCTTTCTTTTGTTACTCCCTTGAGAAATATTGCTCAATGTTCTCCAGAAACAACGCTTGGTTCGGCTTTATCTATAATACAAAGCAGTCATGAGCCTGTTTTTGTTTTTGATTATAATAATAAATTTCTTGGATTAGTTTCGCCATACTATACTCTATTTAAAAAAAGATATCCTTACACAACTAAGGTTAAATCTCTTATTATTGTTCCGCCTCGTATAAACAACTCAACCCCTTTTTATGAAATCGCTGATTTTATGGCTGCTACCAGGATTTACACCCTTCCTGTATCAGATGATAAGAATGAAATTAATGGAATTGTAAGCGCTAAAAATATGATAAATAAATTATCAAAAAAACCAGATATTTTCAGCCAAATAGCTGAAAAAATAAAAATAGAAAAAGCTACAACAGCTAAAATAAATTCAAATGTCCGAGATATTTATAAACTGCTTCGTGAAAAAGCGACTACCCGTGTTGTCTTAGTCAATGATAAAAACAAATTAGATGGCATTATAGCAAGAAAAGATATTGAAAGCGCGTTTATGAAACCGACTGAAAAGCAAAGAGCATCTACAAGAAAAGGAAAACCTATAAATTATTCTTTTGACCAAGAAATAGCAAACAGGTTTGATGTCCCTGTAATAAAATTCTATACAAGAAATGTTCTTTCAATTAAAAAACACTTAGGCATTGAAAAATCATTGGAAAGAATGATTGAGGCGGAAAAAAACAGCATTGTTATTGTAGATAAAAATAACTTCCCTTATGGAATAATTTCCATCCGTACTATTTTAAAAGCTATGGCAGGATTCAGGCCGAAAAGAGAAATTCCTATTATCTTTAGAAAACCCTTGAAAACGACAACTGATTATGAAATGGAAAAAATATACAGCTTAATTGAACAATTCGGGCAAAAGATAAATAAAATATCTTCTGTCAAGCAAATAAAAATAAATTTTAAAAAAAATAAGAATCCTGTTGGAAGCACAATTCTTTTTCATATAACGCTTTTGGTAGAGTTTTTTTCCGGAAAGATTTTGATTGCCGAAGTAAAGGAAAGAAAAGTAATAATTGGCATTGGAGAAGCTATGAAAAGAATTAAAAAACAGCTAAGGAGAAGATAAAAATTAGAAATTTAATTATCTGCAATCTTAATGCTCTCAATCGTCACATCATCAATTGGACGATCTCGGCCATCTGTAGCAATATTTTCAATTTTTTCAACAATATCAATCCCCTCTATAACTTTACCAAAAACAGTATGTTTGGCATCAAGAAAATTATTATTATCAGTATTTATGAAAAACTGGCTGCCATTGGTATTTGATCCGGCATTAGCCATAGAAATCGTTCCAATAATATTATGATTATTTGAATGAATCTCATCTGTAAAAACATATCCTGGCCCGCCTGTCCCCCATCTGTCTTTAAGAGAATTATCCTTGCTCAAAGGATCACCGCTTTGAATCATAAACCCTTTGATTACGCGATGAAATTTTACACCGTCATAAAAACCATCTCTGGAAAGCTTAGTAAAATTCTCAACTGTTTTCGGCGCATCAAGCAAGAAAAGCTCTAATTTAATCTCACCAAGATTAGTTTGCATTATTGCAATCATATTTGTCTCAGGTTGGGTTGTGATATTATCTTCTTCAGGCGCAGCTTCTTCCTTTCCCGCATCTGGAGCAAATAAAAAATAACCTCCTGAAATTAAAATTATTAATATTAATAAAGTATAGAGTTTGTTCATGTATTTTACTATTTTTTACTTTGAGAAAAATTCACTACATCCTTAATTAAACCGTTTGATATGTGAAATGTCTTGCCTTCATCATCTTGCAAAACAGTAGCGCGCATTGTGATTTTTTTAACTCGTCCCTCAAAACTTCCTATTTTTACTTTATCTCCAATGCCATATTGGTTTTCAATTAAAATAAACAGGCCTGAAACAAAATCTTTAACTAATGACTGCGCGCCGAAGCCAACTGCCAATCCAATAATTCCAACTCCTGCTAAAATCGGAGTAATATCCACGCCAAAAAGCTTTAGAACCATTAAAAGAACTACAATATAGATAACAACATTACCAGTGGTAATAATTATACCTCCCAATGTTTCAGCTCTTTTCTCTGAATCTGATTTATCTTCATAATTTTCATCTTCAACCAATTTAATCATCTTTCTAACTATTTTTTTCAGCACAACCCTAGCTCCAAAAAATAAAACTAAAATCCAAAAAACACTTATACTATAAGTTTTAATAATATCAATAATAAATAATTGAATCTGTTCCATGGTTTTTTAATTATACACTATCTTTAAATAAAAAAAAGGTTTTAGCAATAAAAAAAATGCCCATAATGGGCTTTTTTATTTCATCAACCTACCATTCCGTTTATGCCATATATCACACCTAATATAACTGCCATCCATACTATCAATCCTACGATTTCCCGAATTATTGCTTCCTGTTTTATACTCATCTTATATCACCTCTTTAGTTTTTAATTTACTGAGCGCTAAAACAATTCAACTCTCAATAAACTAATCTCTTTCATCTGATTTCTCCCAAATTTTTAAGGTATATTCACCTTATCTCAACCTAAACAAAAGTCAAGGTTTCCCTAATATAAAAATTCCTGGTCAACTTCTTATTTTTCATCGTAAAAAACAAAATCTAGGCCTATTTTTATATTCTACCAAAAAACTTGCCTTCTTGGCGATGAGGCCTGTTGATGTCAAACATCAACAGGTTCTTTGAATTATCTCTTTTTCCACTTGGCCTCTAATTTGCGGATTTGGCTTTCATTAAAGCCGAAGTGGTGGGCAATTTCGTGCCAAACAACGATTTTAACTAATTCCTTTATTTCATCCTGCGAAGAAGCCATTTGTTCAATTGAGTCCTGGAAAATAGTAATTTTATCTGGCAGTATCATGCCAAAACCCCTGCCCCAAGCTATTTTAGGAACTCCTTGATAAAGCCCTAAAAGCGCTCCTCCTATTTTTATCCCAGTTTTTTCCAATTCATATTGAGAAGGTTTTTTCTTGGTTACAATAGCCACATTATCCATTTTCTTTTGGATATGTTTAGGTAATCTCACAATGGCTTTTTTAACTAATTTTTCAAAATCTTTCTCTAACATCGATAATAGAGTTTATACTCTATGCTTTTAATTTAACTTATTTTTAACTTTCTTTCAATCTTTTGGTTTTAAAAACTTGACATTTTTTAAAAAAACTTTATTATGAAATTACTGAACATTTAAAAAGGAGATAAAAAAAATGGTTGGAGAAACTGTAGGGCAGGCATTAGGTCTGAAGAGAAAAGAAGAAGAAAAACTCAAAGATTTAGTAGAAAAAATCGCCCTTATGAAAGGAGACAAAATTTCGGAGTATATAAAAAAACTATCTAAAGAAGGAGGGTTCGACTTGAAATCGCTTTTAGCCGGTTATTATCTAGCTAGACAGCAAATTGGATGTGGACTCAATATAAATGTAATAGCTCTGGTCCCAAATACCACAAAAGACAAGGATCTTTCTTTTTACGCTTAAAGATAGCCACAAAATTAAAAACGAAATCAAAAAAGGAGATTTATTAAAATTCTCCTGCTTTTTTTTATCCGCCAATAGTAAATATCCAATGCAGCGAATTTCATATTTCAACCTTCTATTATTTTTACTATTATTTTTCTTGTTCTTGGACCGTCAAATTCGACTAAGAAAATTTGCTGCCAAGTCCCTCTTATAGTTCTACCATCTTTAATCGGCAAAATCTTCCCTTGACCAGCCAAGCCGGAAAGGATATGAGAATCAGCATTATTATCAATTCTGTTGTGTTGAAAATCAATCCCGGATATTAGCTTTTTGAAGATTTCAAGCCAGTCCCTTTTTAATCCTTCTTCGTTCTCGGTCAAAATAATGCTGGCCGTAGAATGAGGGACAAAAATAAAAACCAAGCCGTTTTTAACGCCGCCTTCTTTAACTATTTCTTCCACTTTTTCAGTAATATCAATCAACTGATACCTATTTTCTGTTGAAACATTAAATTCTTTAAACATAATAAAAAGTTAAGCCAATTTCCCTAAAAAAATAGAGTTGACCCCATTTTCCCTAACATTGATAATAGAGTTTATGCTTTATACGTTTAATTTAACTCATTTTTTGGTTTTTTTCAATGAAAAACAAAAGCACGAGGCAGCGAAATTGCTGCCTCGTGCAAGAAGTCATAACTGTAAGGTCTGAATGATGATTATCTGATTGAGAGATAATATTACTCAATGTCTACACAAGCAGTTCCGTTAAAACATTTATCAGTTTCGCAATTGCAAACTTTCACTTCATGACTATTTTCTGAAGAGCAACCGCAAGCACCGATAGCACAGGTATTTGGGAAATCACTGGCTGATTTACAACACATTGATGTTGATACTTCTCCTCCAGAATCTATACATCCCTGCTCTTCTGTAGTTAATGTAGTAAATGTCTTTTGCTCGCTAATGTCATTATTACCTGCTCTATCAGTAGAATTTACTATAAAGTAGTAGATAGTATCAGAGATGAGATTAGATAATGCGACATAGTGGCTTAACACAAAACGAGTAGAAATTGCGTTCATGGTTCCAGTTACAACAACAAGTGGAGTTGTAGTGCTATACCAGACCCTGCTGTCTGCTTTCTCGTCAGTGGTCCAGGTAATTCCGGCTGATATAGCGTCAATGTTACTTGCTGTAACATTTGAAATAGCAGGCGGCATAGTGTCTTTTCCGAATGTTCCTCCATCCAATTTTTTAGCAATACCAGGAGGAAGTTCCTGTCCGGGTAATGCTTGAGGAGTAAAGCCGAGTTTTTTTCTAATTCCCGGAGCAATTAAAAGACCGGGTGGCACTTTGCCGGATTTACCTGCTCCTACAAGAAGTAACTCATTAATCCTAGCTGATGTTTTTGGTCCGACTAATCCAACTTGTTCAATACCTGCTATTTTCTGAAATCTTTTTACTGCATTTTTTGTCAATGGGCCAAAATATCCTGTAACCAGTCCTTCAGGATAAACATCTATGTCTGTTGCTAATACTTCTTGCAGCAACGTAACGTCTTCACCGCTCATACCCTCACGCAAATGTCTGATTAATTTTAAGGTTCCTTTAATCTCTTTGGTTGTCTCCCTTGCTTCTAGCCTTGCTTGTTCCAACGATTCTATCTTTATGATTAATGCTTCTATCTGGGTTTTTAAATTTTCAATCTGCTCTTGTAATGTCTGGATAAGTTCCTGAGCAGAAGAATCGTTTGTTGTTTTAGCTGAAAGAGAAACAGGCGCGCATAAAACAGTAAATAAAATACCTGCGCTTAAAAGAATAGCAATAATTTTTTTCATTTTATCTTTTATTTTAATTTTATAAAATGTATTCTTTTCTTAATTCGACCTTTTTAAGGATAGACTTCGTCTTTTATTATAGTATAAACTTGAAGGAAATAAAATTCAACCCCCGGAGTATTATTCTAATAATACCAAAAATACAAAAAAGCCGCCGTTTTGGCAATGGGTCCTGTTGATGTCAGACATCAACAGGTCTTTTGATTAAAGTTTACAATCATTTTTCATATCTTTTCTTAATCTCTTCAATTTTTTCTCCCAATGCCTTTTCAATATCAATATCCATTGCTTTTGCTAAAAGAAATGCAGTAATAACAACATCTGCAAACTCTTTAGATAGATTTTCTTCTTCTCTATTATTGAGTTTATCTTGTCTTTGAAGAGAATTATAAGAGAGAACCTCATCGCAAAGTTCGCCTAATTCTTCTGTTAATTTAACAGTTCTAGCAAGAATTCTTTTTTCTTTATCTGAATAGCCATAATATTTAATCAATCTTTTGTCTTCATCTTCTATAAATTTTAGTAAATTCTTGAATTCCATAAAATGATAAAAATAATAAGTAATCTTTAAGTAATTTTATTGTGCTTCAGATTTCTATGCTGCCATAATCGGTTTAGAACCCGTGTTTTAAGGGTAAATTCGACTATTTTGGGAGTGTTTCACCGATCTGCCTCGCCGGCAAGGCGGGTGCGTCTCAGTCGATGCGTTTTAAGCTAAAATGAGACAGTGCTAATGAGTATATTTTTTTTCGTTTCTATCCATTTACATATTTTTTGTATAACGGCATTTTGAAAAATCAAAGTTGACACTATTTTCCTGACTATTTCCCTCCACTGATACTATTTTTCTATTAAAGATTTTCTTAAAGTCGCTTTTTTAACACGGGAAATTTCTAAAGGAATTCCCTCACCGATACCTCCCTTCTCATCTAAATAGGTCATCATAAGGTAATCGCCCTCAATTTCTTCCGGCGCTTGCTCTTTTTCTCTTTGTCCCCCGCCTTCAAGTTTAACCTCCTCAATTTTGGGTTGTCCTATTTTGGATTCCTCTTTTTTAGGTTGTTCGTAGATATTTGGTTCTGGTTCTTTTCCCATAAGTTTTTAAAAATAAGATTGTTTTATGTTATCGATATTTTCACTATATCGAAAATTTACCGAGGTGGCAATTTTTTTACGCGGTTCGGTCACACGAACCGCGCTCAAGATGGCTGGCAAGCTCGGTCTTGAACCAAGACTTTAAGGGAAAATTTAGCCGTTTTTAGGAGTGTCTCACAATGCCTCTCGGTCTCCCCTATTTTTCACTTTTCAGTTCAAAAAGGCTCCTGACCCTGTTTTCCTGACCTCTATTTTAGTATAATTTTGTCAAATTTAAATAGTTTTAAACCTGACCTTAAACATTTTTAAAATTGGTCAATCTTGTTTTGTATTTTTCTTGCTTCTTGTTCCACAACCTGTCCGTCATATTCTCCGCTATGCGCGCTTTCTCTGCCATAACTTGGTTTCTTTTGATCAAGATGCAGATTGAGAATATATTTATCATCTGTTTCGCTTGTATAAATATGGAACCGTGGATAACCGCTTGGAGCCAAATGCCTTATATAGCTGTCATGAAAAGACATATACCCGCAATCTCTCATAAAGCTATATAAATTTTCATTAAATTTATTTTTCTCTATGTAAATTTTCATTATTTCAATTCTACCAAAAAACCGTTGAGAGTAAAAGATACTTTAATAAAAAATAGAGCATAGTTAGATTTTGTCTATGCTCTTTTCTATTTTTGTCTCTCGTTTTCTATCTTCTTTCTTTTGACTTTTGTGTGCAAGAGTTGTTTTATATCCTCTTTTATTATTACAAGAGGAATTATAAAAAACATACAAACTCTTGCCCATGGTCGTTGCATCTCTTTTCCTATCTCTTCTATACCAAGAAGTTCTCTTAATTCCTCTACATCATACACAGGAAACATTTTTTACCTCCTAAAATTTTTCTTTCTTCTTAATTACTCCCCCATATTTTTTTACAAAAAAGCTATCTCCTTTCTTATCTACTGGTTAACTTATTAGCCAGTAGGCAATTATCAGTTTATATGTTTCAAAAATCGTGTCAAGGCCAAATTATGGATAACTTTAATTAAAAAAATAAGCTTAGAATTTTATTCTAAATTCTAAGCATTTCTTTGTCTTTTATACTCTTCAATGGTGTCGTTTATGCTTTTTATTGCTTTATCTGTGTTCCCAAACCCTGCACTTATAACGTAAGTCATTGCATCCGCTTTGGTTATATCAAGCTTTTTTACTTTTTTCTTAGGCACCATCGGGCCAATTCCTGTAGTTACATTTGGACTAGTAGGATCAAACACCGGAACATTCTGTAAATCGGGATTGTCTAAATACTCTCCATTAACAAATCCTACAAGATAGACACCTCCTATTTCAGCAATACAGGGTATGCCTTTTTTTATATTCTCAGAGATGTGCTTGAAAGAAAACAGAATTTTTAGCCAATCTATCAGCATTGACTCTCTTTCATCTATTTTTATCTTTAGGTAGTGATATAGAAGGTTTATAACCGTTCCCGCAGCAATTAAAACCAGAAATACTACGGTTGTTTTTATCAATAAACCTTGATTCTGCCAGCCAGGAATAAATCTTAAAAAAAGATTAATCCCCATTAATAACAGGCCTATAATCCAACCTACCAGTCCTATTGCAATAACACTACTATCCCGATCTTCAATCCACCAAAAACAAATTTTCCTATTTCTTTTCTCATCTTCTCACCTCTTTTTTATATATTATGTACTGTATTTCCAATACTAATTTTAAAAACAAAAAAGTCAAGTCCGAAAACAAAAAACCGCCTCTTTGGTGAGACGGTTTGTTGATGTCAAACATCAACAGGTTTTTTAATTTTTTTACGCGGTTCGGTCACCTGAATTAGTATATGATGGCTGACCATCGTGAAGGATGTTAGAACGATTATTCAAAGCCAAACCGAGTATATTTACATCCCAGATTTAAGCCCATAAGCTTAAAATCATTATATCAGATTTTGCTCTACCCTGCTACTCACCATTTCTCAAAATCCTCCTCATTTGACATCTTCGTTGAGCGACATTTCGGGTACACTCATTCTGCTATCCGCTATTTTTTAAGCAAAAAAATTATCCAGTAGAAAACTTTTCTATTTTAACTGTATAGTGACAAATTTAATTTCTTAGACGACTTTCTCTTCCTTTTCAATCAACCCATCTTTAATCCAAATAACTCTGTCAACATATTTTTGATCATCTGGTTCGTGTGTCACCATAACAATTGTTTGCCTTAATTCTTTATTCAATTTTTGGAAAAGTTCTAAAATTTGTCTTGAAGAATTAGTGTCTAAATTCGCCATTGGCTCATCAGCAAACAAAATCTTTGGGTTGTTAATTAAGGCTCTGGCAATCGCCACTCTTTGCTGTTCACCACCAGATAATTCATGGGGGCGATGATCTACTCGTTCTTTTAAGCCAACCTTGTCAAGCATATCAATTGCTCTTTCTCTATAGCTCTGTTGTGAGCCATTTAAAGCAAATGCTGGCAATAAAACATTTTCCAACGCTGTCAATTCAAAAATCAGTGCGTATTCTTGAAAAATATAACCCAAACGTTGAAGTCTAAATAAAGTCTTTTGATGATTACTTAACTTCAAAACTTCAGTATTATCAATTAACAATGTTCCTTCTGTGGGAATATCTAAAAGTCCCAGCTGGTGAAGTAATGTTGATTTTCCACCGCCACTCTTACCCATGATTGCCACAAATTCACCTTCTTTAACATCAAAAGTGACACCTTTCAAAGCATGTGTTGGAACCTTGCCGTGATAAATCTTTTTTAAATTTTTTACTTCAACGTAAATACTCATATTTTTATTTATGCTCCCCAAATAGCTTTTAAGATATTTTCTCTGGCCGCACGCCATGCTGGAATAAGTCCAGCCACAAAAGCTGCGCCCAAAAGACCAAAAACGCCTTGAAGAACTTGAAATTCTTTAATAGTTAAAGTGATATCACCGATAGGAAATGCTAATGGGTGATTTATAAAATACGGTTCAACAGCATAAAACATTATAATAAAGCCAAACACAATACCAAAAATTGCATAAAATAATGCCTGTAAAATATAAGAAATAATAATGATATTTTCTTTAATGCCGATTGCTTTTAAAATTCCGATTTGGCGTCTTTTATTTATCGCATTGACATAGATTAAGATAAAAATTGTAACAGCGGCCACGGCTAAACCGATAAGGCTGATCATTGCCGCTATTAAATCAAAACTTTTTGTAAGATCGCCGACTATGCTAGTATATTCTGTCCATTTCCTAACTTTTAAATTAGGCGCCATTTCTCTAATTTTCTCAATATACCAATCTTCATTGCCGGTCTCATCAATCTTAACCAAGATTTGTGAAACTCTATCATCACTGGTTTGCAGGATTGACTTTGCTTCTTTTGCGGTGATATAAGCTATCTGATCAATAAGAGTAAATCGCACTTTGGAAATACCTTGAACAGTATATTTTCTTGTTATTCCATTGCCAAAGTTAAGTCTTACTTTTTCACCAACCCCTACACCCCCAAGACTTCTAAATTCTTCAAGCGCTCCGTAACCGCCAGCAATATCAGAACCTAAGACAATATCGCCAATTCCTCGTCCTTCTAAATAACGACCCATAATAATGTGATTTGAGATTCCAGTTACCAGTGGTTCTTCTTTTGGATCAATGCCGATGACTTCCCATGTGCCGTATTTAAAATCACCATCTTTATCTTTATCATAGGCAAAAGTAGCGGTCATTTTATAGTGCGCAATAGTTGCAACCACACCTGGCAGACTTTCAATGCTTTGCCGCAGTTCTTTTGCGTGTAAAATATAGTCTTTTCTTTTTGGCTCCTCTTGGGGATCAACAATAATATTAGCTACCGAGTTATCAATAAGTTGATTATTAATAGTATCTGTAATGCCATTTAAAATAGAGGCCACAAATACCAAATTAACAAAAGCCAATGATAGAATGAAAATCATTAAAACAATGGTGCCCTTATGACCATTTACAATTGATTTGTATCCCAAAAATAATGCAACTTTAAAATCTTTTATTATATACAATTTTCTAATTCTTAAATTATTTTAGCTTAGATTCAATAATAGTTTCTATTTGCTTTTTAGTCTTAATAATTTGAGGCGAGATTTTTCTAAAAAAATAGATATGTTTTTCTTTTTGTAAAAATAATGGCGCAAAGTGCAAGGCCAAATGAACTAAAAACATAAAAATTGCTATAAAAAGCAAAAATGGCAAGGTTTGATAAATATTAGTTATCACCAAACTAATCATAAATAATAAATGCATGGCTGTTAAAATACTGAAGGATAGAACATCAAAGTGCCATTGAATAATATTTTTGGATTTCAACACTTTATAAGCCATAATATTAACCATCTCTATAATAATGATAATTAAAATAACCATTTTCCAAAACTGCACTTGGGGATGATAAATAATGGCAATATCGTGTTTAAAGCACAGATTAAAAAGGTGAGACCAATCACCTAAATAATTAATCTGGAAAGGAGCAATGGCTAATATCAAAAAAAGATTTAATCCAAGATAAAAAAGACCGTAAGTAATTAAAGGACTAAAGCATTGGAGTATTTTAGTTAAAAATCTTTTAGGATTGAGTGTGCGGATAAAACGAATAATAAAAGAAAAACTAAAAACAACAACGATCCAGCCAAATAAATTCTCAAAAGGGACACCATACCATTCCTGATCAAGAGGAATTTGCCAATGCCAAAAATGTAGCCGAATAGCCACTGCATCCATAGACAAATCCAAAACTAAAGCAGTAAAGGCATCAAAAATAGGTTTAATTGTCCAAGAAACCCTATATTGGTCTGACAAAAGCATGGCACTGTAAATAATCACTGCCCAGCCAAGACCAACTGCTATAGGCACATCAAAAATTCTCAATAAAAATTGATCACTGTAATAGTAAGCGTGAAAAAAATAAATATTAATTATCTCTAAAAGTAAACCAAAAGCAAAAGCAGCTAATAGTTCAAAAATAGTTCCTCTATTTCTTTGATAAATAGCCCTTAAAAAAATAAGCAGAAAGGCTGCTACGCATAAAATTTCAAAAATAAGATAAAAATTTATGTCCATCTTTTTTTGAGTTTATCATTATTTTGAATTTTTAAACTTAACCAGATAGCAAAAAAAGCTAAAAGAAATCCAGCTATTATATCAACGAAATAATGAAACCTAAGATAGATTGTGGCAAACCAAAGACTTGGTATCAAAGGTAAATAAAAAATAAATAACTTGCGGGAATATTTATAGCTAAAAAATAAAATAATTGCGCTGAGGGCAACATGCAAGCTGGGAAATTCACCTCTATTATAGAGAAACAAATCTAATAATTTCTGAGTGGCTTTAGTAATGTATCCGCCTTGTAATTCAATTGAATAAAAATCCTTAAAAATAATATATGGACCAACTGCAGGAACTGCTAAATAAAAGGCAAAACTAATCATTATGGCTATAATTAAAGCTCTTCTTAAAGAGTAAAACGCCTGATATTTTCTTTGGAAATAAAATAGCCCTAAGATAATGGGAAATAAAAAAATATAAAATCCATAACTGAAATTCATATATTCGGTTAAAAAAGGTGAAATAAATCTTTCTAAAAGAAAGCTTGGCTGTTCCCCAAAAAATAAAAACCGATCAATAGAAGCTAAAAGCCAATCGTAATCGGGTCTTTTAAAAAATTCAACCAGCCTGGCAAAATTTATGTATATTCCAGTTAATAAAATAACTGGCAGACATTCTAAAACAAATTTGGGGATTCTCTTAAAAAACATATTTTAATTATATTTTTAATTTCTTTAATATAGCGAAGAGGAAAGCAAAATGCTAAAAACATAAGTATAGAATAATGAAGCCACCACTCAATAGTAAAAAATTGGCATATAAACTCAAAACACAATAAAGAGGCTACGATAAATAAAATTAAGCAGATACAACTCATCTTTAGACCGATTTTTATGGCAAAAGTTTTTGTGTTTCCTAAATCCTGCTCATAATCAACTGCCTGATGAGCTAAAAGACCTGTGCTGCTTAATATTGTAAACAAAATTCCAACTAAGATTATAGGAAAATTAAGACCTCCTCCAGCTAAAGTCGCTCCAGCTAAAAAAGGAAAAAATCCAAACATAAGTCCAGAAATAATTATATCTAAACCAGGTTTTTCTTTAAGCCGAATATGTTTCGCAGAATAAAGAGTAGAGGCAAAAATGCTTAATAATACAAGAATAAATCCGATAAAACTCATCCGAATAGCTAAAATAAGAGGAATGAACAATAAAATTCCTAAAAGCATCAGAGTGCCTTTTCTAGATATAATGCCTTGAGCCAACGGATTTGTATTTGCTTTAATTTTCTCTTTATGTTTTTTGTCAATTTCTATATCAAAATAATTATTTATAACAAAACTATAAGCAGTGGCGCAAAAATAAATTATAGCGATAAGAAAAAAACTTTGCAAAGAAGTGTGGACTAAAACCGCTCCAATAAGCGGAATCCAAAAGGTTGATTTTATCCAATCTTTAATTCTCAACATTTGGAAATACCCTTTTGATTGCCTAAATACTGTCTTATCCATAATTAATCCTTAAACCATTTATCGCTAACTTGATTAAAAAACTTTGTATAACAGTTAACAATTGGTTTTAGCGCTCTCTCAGGATAATCTCCGAAGCGATAATATTTAAATAGGACATCGGATTTAATTCCTCCAAATAAAAAGACATATATTGTTCCTATTACTCGTTGAAAAGCGACATTAATCCTTCCGTCTCTTTCAAATCTTCTCATAGACACAAAAATTTTACCATTAGAAAGAAATCTGAATTTACCTTCTTTGCTTGCTCTGCTGATATAATCCCAATCTTCGGCTATTTTTATTTTCTCATCAAAACCATTTATTATTTGATGTATCTTTTTTTTAATCAAAATGCAATAACCTGGAGCTTGAGGTTCAATATGCTGACTCATTGCGTAATACAGATTGCCAAAACCATAAAGTATATTATCAATTCCTTTATCACTCAAAGGCGAAACAAAGCAGGAAGCAATATCAAGTTGACTTGTTTTAAATTCTCTTAAAATCTCTTTTAAAAAGTTGGGTGGTAAAATAACATCGGCGTCTAAAAATAAAAGCAGGTCTCCATCAGCAGCCTCAGCTCCTCTATTTCGACCAACAGAAGGCAAACCTCCTTGCACTAATAGACATCCCTGCTCTTTTGCTATCTGTTTGGTTTTGTCTCTGGAATTTGCATTAGCAACAATAATCTCATAATCTTGAAAGGTCTGTTTTTTAATTGAACCTAAAAGAAAAGGAAGATACTCCTCTTCATTTAAGGTAGGTATAATAATGCTTAACATTTTACTTAAATAGACCAAAACTGGACAGCCAGTAATATACTAAAGCTACTCCCATTGCTGTCCATACAATGAATGCAAGAGGATGAAGGTTTGTAATAGTTAATAATTCCATAACTTAATAAAATCCTATATTGTTATTCATCGACATTTTGAAATAACACTGCGATAATTTGATTTGACACTTTTTCTGAATCAATTTTTTTATCTAAAAATGAGTATTCTAAAAGTAATCCATCCATCATTCCAGTAAGCAGAGAAGTCAATAATTTGCTATCAACTTTTTGTATTAATTTTTTGTTTGCAATCATTTCTTTAATTACTGGTTGAATTAAGTTAATAGTTTGTTCTCTTAATTGAATAATGTGTTTTCCTATCTGGGGATCAGCTGGCGATATTTTCAACATTAAAGATTTAATAAGATTTTTCTCTTTAAAACCAAAATCTAAATAATTCTTAATAAGCTTATGCAACTTTTTGTTAATTGTCCTCTCGTTAAACGCTTCTCCAAGCGACAAACTTAAATTGCCAAAAACTTCATCAAGCACTTTCATGTAAACTTCTGTCTTGCCTGTGAAATGATAATAAAGCGCGGCTTTAGTAATATTAAGTTTTTTAGCGATATCACTCATGGAAACGCCTAAATAGCTATATTCTGAAAAAAGTCTACCAGCGACTTCAATAATGTGTTTTTTGGTGCCTTGAATAATATCTTCTTGTTGTTTTTCAATAGCCATAATTTTATAGTCAGTTTAAGATTTACTTACCGAGTGGTAAGTTATTTTAGTATATCAAAACAAAGAGATATCTGTCAAGCCAAGCCCAATTGGCGATAATTTTAAATAAAAAATAAGCTTAGAATTTTATTCTAAGCTTCTCTTAAATGTTATCTTAAAAATCCTCCGCTTGCCAATACAGCAAATGCTTCATAGGGCTTCATATCAATTTCTTTCAGGGACTCTTTCTCTACCAAAAAGGTAAATCCGGTAAAGGGAACAGGTGTGTTCGGGACCATCACTGGAACAAGATTAACTTTAGGGTTGGAAATCACTTCGTTATTAGTAAAGCCCAAAAGATATTTTCCAGGAAATACCTCAATCCCTACTACCTGAGCATTCAATAGGTTTTCTGAAAGATGTCCTACTGAAGTCAATCTTGTCAAAATTCAGTGTTGCTTTCCTTTGCTCATCAAGGAGTTTATGACTGCTCCTATGACTATTAAGAACAGAAGCCCAAGACCTGCTTTGACAAGTATTGGTTGATTCTGCAATCCTGGAATCAGACCTAAAAAAAAACTGTTTCCCTTTAGTATTGAATCTATCACCAAACCAAGTATTCCTATCCCGATGAATAATAGAATACCTGTCCTTAAAGCCCCAAAAACAAATTTTCCTATTCTTTTTTTCATCCTCTCACCTCTTTTTCATATATTATGTGCTGTATTTTTAATACTAATTTTAAAAACAAAAAAGTCAAGACCAAACCAAAAAATCGCCTCTTTGGCGATAGATAAAAATGACCCAGTGCTGGGCGGCTCTGTCATCTGACTTAGTATATGACAGCTAGTCCCCTCGGTCTTCCGAACGCCTCACTAGCCTGCTCCATATGATAGAGTTTGTTCGAACCCGTCTAACAAAAATCTAATATCCTTTAATCGAAATTGAAATTACCAGTTCATTTTTTAATTATAGCGTTAAAAGGACAAATTTCTTTGCATTTGCTACAATTTTGACATTTTTTTTCATCTATGACCGCTTTGCCATCTTCCCCAATTTTAATTGCCCCGTAAGGACAAACTTCAACGCAAGCTCCACATCCAGCGCATTTTGATTTATTAATTTTAAATTTGCTCATATTTTTATTAAGATTATTTTACGAATAAAAAGCAATGACAGTGTCCGTCTTTTTTAATTTCTTTTTTACAATAAAGGCAAGGACAAACAATTTTGCTATTTTCTTTTTCGCTTTCCTTAATTCGACGGCACGGACAATACCTCCTGCCATATTTTCTTTCTCGTTCCAGCAACGTTTTAATCAAATAACTTACTACTTTTCGATCTGGATTTAAACGAAAACCGTTTTTTTCTGCGTAATTTTCATATTCTTCAAGCAATTGTTCAAATTTTTGTTTTTTCTCTATCATACTTTTTTATCAACAACCTTTTTTTTAATAAATGGACACTGTTCATTTTTTGCATTTCCGTCTAAAACCGCCCTGATAAACTCATTGCAAGATTTGAATCCGCATTTTCCGCAATTTAAATTAGGAACTAAATTTTTCAATTCCTTGCCGGCTAAATATCTTTTTTGTGTTTCTTTTTCATCAATTATTTTATTTCCATAACAATAACCACAGATTGCCGAAGGCATAGAATGTTTTAGTGTTAATTTTTTATCTTTTTCAATATAAGATGATGCTTTTATATATTCTACGATATCAATGGCTCCTTCTCCGGTAAGCCCGTTAGCTTCCACTATTTTTGCTTTAGGGTTAACCTTTAAAATCTTTGCTCTAAAAATTTCTCTTTCCGCTTGGGAAATTAAATCGCCTTTGCTAACAGCCACAACATCCGCATCGGTTAAAATCGGACCGTAGCGAAAAGGATCTCCCGAAGTAATATCCAAGATATTGATCCCCAGCCCTTCTTTAATATAAGGAGAACAACGAAGACACAGGCCCGCAGTTTCTAAAATAATAATATTTTTATCCTGGTTCTCTTTAATTATCTTGGGAATTTCCAGAGCGGTATAATGGTCTGGGCAAAGTTCTCCAGCTAATTTTTTAATGGCAGGAATTTTATATTTTTTAGCAATATGTTCGTTGTCTGATGTCTTCAGACAATCAAACTTAACGAAAAACAATTTGAAATCATCTTTTAATTCTTGAATTATATATTTAATTATGCTTGTTTTGCCTGAACCGGGCGTTCCGGCAAAAATTATAAATTTCATGTTATTTTTAGAGATTATTCTTAGATTTAATTGGTTCGCAGTATATTTCTATGTTTTTAATTTCTTCACCTTTTCTTATTTTTTCTCTTATATCTAAGCTATAGCCCTCTATCCAATTAAGGTAATAGGCAATACCTTTTTCCTTTAAAGAAGTATTTAGAATTTTAACAATACCTCCATCTTTGATAATAATTCTTTTATCAGCGTTTAATGCCAAAGAAGGGTCGTGGGTAACAATTAAAATAATTTTGCCCTCCTCTACTAAAATTTTAATTGCTTCTTCTTTTTTAATACCGGCATTTTCTATCTCATCAATTAAAATAATGGGCGAAATGCTGATATTAGCCACATCAGAAACCATTAGGGCTCTGCTTTGCCCGCCGGATAAATTTAACAAATTCATTTCAGGAGAAATTGCCTCGCCGGTAATTTTATTAGCTTCCTCTATTACTTCTTCAAGCAATCCCTGTCTTGGTTTCTTCCCGCGAGATTCCAAATGCAACTGTAAAAAATCCTTAACAGATATATCTGTTAAAAAATTCATGCTTTGGGCCAATGAAGCGATTAATTTTCTTTTTGGATTAGACCTTATTTCTTTGTCAGGAATTTCATCATTGACTAAAATTTTTCGTCGGCTTTTGGTGTCTTTTTGGGCCAATCTTTCAATATCATAAAGAAACTGGCTTTTACCTGCTCCAGTATGGCCAACAATCGCCACTACTTCTCCCTTTTTTATATCAATTTTTTCAAAATTTTCTTTTTTACCGAATTTATTTATCCCGGCTAAAATTGTGATTTTTTCAATTTTTTTAGTCATAAAATTGGTTTTAACTTTCTTTTTCAATAACAGACTCAACAGCTTCTGTAATAATCTCCTTTGGTTGAACTCCGATAAATCTTTGGACTATTTTTCCATTCTTGAATAAAATTAATGCTGGTATTGCATCTATTGAGAAAGTAGCAGAAATTAAAGGGTTTTTATCAACATCAATCTTGCCTATTTTTATTTTTTCTCCAAATTCATCAACAATTTCTTGAAGAATTGGAGATATCATCTGGCAGGGCACACACCACTCGGCCCAAAAATCAACCAAAACTGGCTTTTGGCTTTTAAAAACTTCTTCTGAGAAATTTTTATCAGTTAAAATTAAATCTGACATAAAAATTATTTATTTTTAATTATTTCTTTTAATAAAAACTCAATAGTTTTTCTTTTTTTAAGATTGATGGATTTTAGGCAGGAAGATAGATTGTCCTTGAAATACATTTCAATTACTTTCTTCAGACCAACATTGATTGCATAAAATTGCTCTGTTATTTTGCGGCAATCCTCCTTTCTCTCTATAAGATTAGCCAATCCGTCAATTTGACCCTTGACAATGTTTAAACGTTGGATTATTGTGTTTTTTCTCATATATTTATTTTCTAATTGTATAATTTCATATTATACCCCCTCAGGGTGTTCGTCAAGTGTTAAAAAAAACCGCCTTTCCGCCAATTGGCGGAGGCGACCTTTAGGCGGCTCAATCACCTGACTTAGCATATGACGGCTGCCGGGCTTGGATTCGAACCAAGATTCAATGCTCCAGGGGCATTTGGCCTACCATTAGCCGACCCGGCAATATTTAGCTTTCCAAGAATTACACCTTTAGGTATTTTCTGATGGCGATTAAACTGGAGATTACTCCCAAGCCAATGCCTGTTAAAAGCTGTATTAAGAATATAATAAATAAATTGCTTACAAAATATTCAAAAAGATTAAATCCTGAAACAATCTCTCCGATTTGAGGACTTAAAAAGAAAATACTTACAGTAAAAAACAAAAGACAAATAATAGCGGCAAATATGCCGGCAAGTATTGACTGGATTACAAAAGGTCCCCTTATAAACCAATTGGCAGCTCCGACCAGGCGCTGAACCTCAACCTCTTTATGATAATTTAAAATCGCCAGCTTAATATGGTTAAAAACAATTAAAATAGCAATAATAGAAACAATCAAAGCCAAAATAATTCCTGTTGTGTTAATTTGATAGCTTATGGAAAATATTTTTTCAATGATTGGTTTCTTTTGGAAATAATCAATTTTTGCTATTTTTTCGTTGAATTCAGCATTTTTTAAAAAATTATCAACTTCTTCGTATTGGGACGGCTGCCAAGATGTAATGTTCAAAGAAGCAAAAAAAGGATTTCTTCCCAATTCTTCCAATGAACCCATTAAAACCTCATCATCCTGATGCCTTTGCTTAAAAGCTTCAAGCGCCTGCTCTTTTGAAACATATTCCACTTTTTTTACTTCAGAGAATGCTTCAAGCTCTTCTTTGATTACAAAAATATCTTCTTCTAAACAATCCTCTTTGAAGTAAACAGAAATATCAACTTTTTCCTGAAAATCAGCAATCACAAGCTTTGTGATGTCTTTTATAATAAAAAGCGAAGTTGCTAAAGAAACAGCTAAGACCAAAATAAAAACTGTAGCAATTGAAAGCCCTATGTTTTTATAAAAACCTTTCCATCCTGCATTAAATATTCGCTTTAATGAGATTATTATAGGCATTTTTGATTAAATAATAAAACGGCCTTTTTCCTCATCTCTAATTATTCTGCCGTCTTCTAACGTAATGACCCTCTTTTTCAAACCATTAACTGTCTCCTTGTAATGAGTGGCTAAAATAATCGTTGTCCCTAATTCATTGATTCTCTCCAAAAGCTTTATTATGTCCTGTGTATGATAGGGGTCAAGATTGCCGGTTGGTTCGTCAGCAATTATCAATTTAGGCCTGTGAATTAAAGCGCGGGCAATAGCCACCCTTTGCTTTTCTCCTCCGGAAAGCTGGACCGGGAAATTTTCTGCTTTGTCAGACAATCCTACAATCTCAAGAACCTGGGGCACATCCCTTTTGATATCCTCGTCTCTTACCCCCATAACTTCCATTATATAAGCAATATTTTCGTAAATATTTCTTGAAGGAAGAAGTTTGTAATCCTGGAAGATAATTCCAATTGCTCTACGGAATTCTGGAAGATAACACCTTTTAATATTACTAACATTTTTCTCTTGAAAAAAAATTCTACCGGAATCAGGCCTTTCCTCTGCTAAAATCAATTTTAACATGGTTGTTTTACCCGCGCCGCATCTGCCCACAATACAAACAAATTCTTTATCTTTTATCTCTAAAGAAATATTTTTAAGGGCAGCATTGTCTGGCGGATAAATTTTTGTTATATTTTCAAATTTAATCATTGTTTATTTTTTAATTTCTGCCTCAATGAACTTATCTAAGTTTCCGTCTAAAACATCTTCCACATTAGAGGTTTCCACATCTGTTCTTAAATCTTTTACCATTTTATAAGGATGAATAACATATGACCTGATTTGATTTCCCCATTCAGCAGAAATTGATTTGCCCTTTGCTTTCTTAACTTCTTTTTGTCTTTCTTTTTCTCTTAATTGATAAAGTTTGGCATATAATAATTTCATTGCCTTCCCCCTATTCAATCCCTGTAAGCGTTCACTCTGGCAGCTCACCACAGTATTGCTTGGAATATAAGTAATGCGGATTGCTGATTCTCTTTTGTTGACATACTGTCCTCCAGGACCAGAAGCCCGAAAAACATCAATTTTTAAGTCATCTGGCTTAATCTTCATTTCCTCTTCATCTATTTTTGAAATTTCTGGCAGAACTTCAACCAAGGCAAAAGAGGTATGGCGAAGTTTTTGCGGAGAAAAAGGAGAAATTCTTACTAAACGGTGAACTCCTGTTTCCTTTTTCAAAAAACCATAAGCATACTTTCCTTTTATTTCAAAAGTCGCTGATTTTGTGCCTATTCTTCCTTCTGGACCGCCTGGTTCGCCAAATGACTGGTGTAAAAGTTTTGTTTTAAATCCTTTTCTTTCAGTATACCTTTTATACATACGTAAAAGTATTGTTGCCCAGTCCTGGGCATCCTGTCCGCCAGCGCCAGAATAAATAGAAAGTATGGCATTACCTTTGTCATATTTGCCAGAAAGAAAAGTTCTCTGTTCTTGTTTTTTTATTTCTTTCTCAATTTGAAAAATTCTTTCTTCAATTTCTTTTTCTAAACTCTCGTCATTTAATTTAATTATTTCTTTTAATTCCTCTAAATCCTTTTTAAATTTTTCAAATTTTTCTGTTTCTTCTTTCAAATCAGCTAATTCTTGGGAAATTTCAGCTGCTTTTTCTCTTTCATTCCAGAAATCAGGCCTTTGGGCTTTTTTTTCTAATTCTTTGATTTTTTCCTGTTTCTTAGCTAAGTCAAAGACGGTCCTCTAAATAGAGGATTTTATCTTCTAAATTTCTGATGTTTTCCTCAAAATCCTTCATACAATTTTAGTATAAGAACCTACCTCGCTCTACTCGGCAGAACCTTCTAATTGCTCGTTCAGTTGAAATACAAGAATAAATTCTTGTATTTCTTCTTCACTTACAATTATAGCAAAAATCGCCAAAAAGAAAAGACCAAAAGTGTTCTCACAGCAGAGAGGAGAGAGATTTCTTATCTACTGCGAGAACGCTTCTGGTCTCTTTGAATTCTTCATTTTTAAACCCGCAATCCTTCGACAAGCTCAGGACAAGTCTTGTGAGCTTAAAAATAAAGAGGAGGAAGGAATGAGTATACTTCCTTCAAAATTTTGATTTTAGTGAGAAAGTGCTTTCAACACTTTCTCTATTGTCCAACCAGCTGCGACTGGCAAACTAATCCTGAATGGCGCTCCGCTTGGCAGACCAAACAGGTTCACCAAATTGAGTTCCTTGTCCATCGTCGCTATCGTGACTATCTCCTCGCTTTCTGGGTTTTTACCCAAAAGCACTGCTGTCTTCGTGGGAGCCATTTGTTCTCCTTTCACTAAAAGCTGTGTGCGGTCGTAATCATCACTGACATCTCTGACATCCACTACGGCGATGCCGTCGCGAATTTCGTACCGTTCCACCAGTTGTTCTGTTGTTTCCTGCACTTCTTCCTGTCCTTCCAAGCCACCTACAGTTCCATAGGCGGCTTCATCTTCGCCAAAAACAGCGTAGAGGCTTTCATCTCCGGAACCGTCGCTCCGAGAACTCCGAAGCAGACACTCACTACTAATTTTTGTTTTGCGAGAACTAACTAAGGATTACCTCTCTCCTCTACCCTATACAAGATTGCTCTTATTCAGGGTTTAATTGCTCAATCCTTAATCCCGTTCATCGCTTGTATTAAAGAACTATTTTGAATAAAGAACTATTATTATTTCTCTCCTCTTATATTAAGGAAAGGGATGAAGAAGATTTTTTTGATACTCCAGATTAGAGTAGTAATGGCAAGCAACCTTTAACGATTCCTGCCTACAGCATTATTTTGCTGGTCTCCGCAAATCCAGGGTACTCTCTCCTCTTCATCCCTCTCCCTACCATGTATAACTTTTATTTAAATAAGCGACTCTTAGAGAGAGTCGCCTATTTAAACATGATTATAATCATCAAATTTGATGGCTAATGGTTATTACTCTCTCCTTTAATAACCTTTATATTATTTATTTTTTTCAAAAAACTATTTTTATTCTCTAACGCTTGTATTATAATATACCATTAAAATCTTGTCAAGAGTTTGAAGTGATTTTAGAAATCTAAAAGAACTGGAAAGAAAAATAAAAGTATGGAATGATGAATATAATAACCTTGAGCACTGCGGACTGAACGGAAAAACACCCAATGAAATGCTACAATTATTATCAATTAACGAACCGACAAATGTCCTTGCCTAAAACATTAATCGGAAAAAAAGAGCCGGGAGAGAGATTTGAACTCTCGACCTGCGATTTACGAAACCGCTGCTCTTCCACTGAGCTATCCCGGCAAATAGCGGGATACCGGAATCGAACCGGCGCCCTGACCTTGGGAAGGTCATGTACTGCCACTATACTAATCCCGCCTTCGCCAGCCGTAGCTGGCTTCGGCGGGCAAAGCCCGCAAAGTCAGCGAAGGCTGGACATATATATCTAAATATGGACTATTTATCGATAAATTTTTCTAAAAATTTATCTAAAAAACCTCGTTCTTTTTGTACCTGATTTTCATCCTCTATTTCTTTTTTAATTACCACTGCCTCCTCGCCCTGCTTTTTATAGCCCTGCTCCCTGATTTTCTCCTCTAAATATTCATCTTGGGTTGTTTGATAAACTCCAGCCTCCAGCTGCGCCTTTCTTGCTTCTAAGGCCTGCACTTCTCTCTGCAATTCTTGCTTTTGCAAGCGAAGTTCAGCTCTTTTTTGAGTTATATTCCAATTAGAAATAATCAGATAACTTATTATCCCAAATACAAAAATCAAAAAAAACAGAAAATACAATAATGAACGCAAATCATTATCTCCTTTCTTTCCATATTTTCTTTTTTTTGTTATCATAAAACAATGTCTAAAATTAAAGGAAAAACAATTTTTAAAGCAATCTGGATTATTTTAATATCCATGGTTGTTTTAGGTATGATTGGCTTCCTCTTCGCCCCTCTTTTCTAATTTTATCCTAATAAAATTTCCTCATTATTTCAATACACCCTTAACTCAAAACTTTTAGATAAACATCGGAAGGGATTTTAATCTGGGCTTTTTCCTTGAGTTTCTTTTTCCCCTTTTTCTGCTTTTCCAAAAGTTTTCTTTTTCTGCTATAATCGCCGCCGTAAAGAGGAGCAATAACATCCTTTCCTCTGGAGCTGATTGTTTCTCTGGCAATTATCTTGCCGCCAATTACGGCCTGCAAAGGAACACTGAATTGCTGCTGAGGCAGCACTTCTTTTATTTTCTTTAAAAATGTCCTTGCTTCTGGATATGCTTTTTCTTTTGGAACGATTCTTGAAAATGCTTCCTCTTTTTTTCCGATTATTAATATTTCTAGTTTGACTAAATCGGATTTTTCATATCCTAAAATTTCATAATTCATAGAAGCATAACCTTGGCTCACAGACATAAGCTTATCATAAAAACCAGTGATTACTTCTCTTAAAGGAATATGATAAGTCAATAGCGGTTTATTTAACCCAAGATATTCTGTCTTGATATACCTGCCTTGCAATTCATCTAAGATTTTCATTATATTGCCTAAGGCGTCTGAAAAACAGATTATTTCCAGCTTCACATACGGCTCTTGAATTTCTTTTATTATCGCGAGATCCGGCCATTCAGCTGATGAATAAACAAAAATTTCCTTATCCACTTTATCTATAATTTTATAAACAACTGAAGGCGAAAAAACTACTAAATCTAAATCAAATTCCCGGTGAAGACGTTCTACTGTAATTTCTAAATGAAGAGAACCAAGAAATCCGCAGCGGAATCCCTGTCCAAAAATCTCCTTATGTTCCGGCTCAAAATACAAAGAAGCATCATTAAGCTTCAATTTGTTCAAAGATTCTCTTAGTAAGCCGTATCTATCACTATTCTCTGGATACACGCTTATAAAAACAACCGGCTTCGGCTCTTTATAACCCGGCAACGCCTCAATATCAACAATTTTTAACTTTTCACTTTTAACTTTTAACTTGGTTATGGTGTCTCCTACTCTCACCTTTCCAGGTTCTTTAATGCCAGTGGCAATATACCCTATTTCACCAGCTGATAGCTTTTTTTGGGGAGACAATTCCGGCTTGAAATAACCGAGTTCTTTTATTTTTGATTCAGTTTCAGAAGCCATTAAATATATTTTCTCATCATTGCTGATCTGGCCGTCTATAACTCGGACATAGGCAATTACTCCTTTATAAGAATCAAATTTTGAATCAAAAATCAAAGCTCGCAAAGGCCTGTCCTGATTTATTTCTGGAGGCTTTACTTTGGCAATTATCGCTTCTAAAACTTTTTCAATATTAATGCCTTTTTTAGCAGAAATAGACAGGATGTCTTGTTCTGAAATGTTTAAGAGCTTAGCTAATTCCTGCTTTGTTTCTTCGGTTCTCGCTTGCTGTAAATCAATTTTATTAATTATTGGAATAATTGCTAATCCCTGCTTTTTGGCTAATTCTAAATTAGCCAATGTTTGCGCCTGGACTCCTTTCGCAGCATCTACTAATAAAATAGCTCCTTCTACAGCCGCTAACGCGCGGGAAACCTCATAGGAAAAATCTACATGTCCAGGAGTATCAACCAGATTCAAAATAAATTTTGAATCTGGAATTTTTAATTTTAAATTTTTAATTTTTAAACTATCTGTATCTAATTCCATTCTAACTGGCTGAAGTTTGATTGTAATTCCTCTTTCTCTTTCCAAATCCATCATATCTAAAAACTGCTCCTGCATTTTGTTGTCTGGAACAGTATTAGTCAGTTCTAAAAACCTGTCTGCTAAAGTAGATTTGCCATGGTCCACATGCGAAATAATTACAAAATTGCGAATCTGTTTTTTTATTGGTTCCATTTTAATTTGGTTGAAAATATTAAAAGCAAGGCAAGTTGAAAAATAGCTGAAAGAGACAGGGCTAAAGGCAGGCCAATAACCTGAATATTTGCTAAACTCTCAATATTAAGAAAACCTGTCCAAAACTGCTGGAAAGAATTAGCGAAAGAAAGCAAATGAACAAAATAAAAGCAAAGAAAAATATTTAACAGGGTTGCCGCTACACTGGTGAAAGCCGGGATCTTAGTATTTTGGACAGCGTAAAATGTTTTAGCGATTAAAAGAACCAATGATTGGGCAAAAATGCCGAAACAAAGCATTCCCAGACAAGCAGAAGTTAATTGCGCATCAAGCAAACTGAACCTCCCCACTCCCAGAATAATGTTGACTACTTCTTCTTTAAAAAGAAAAAGGAGAATACTTAAAAATAAGCTTAAAAAAAGAATTTTATAAAAAACAGAGAGAAAAATTTTGTCAAATTTTTCTTTTTGCTTTTTAGCGAATGACAAGCTTAAACTGGGAAAAGCAGCAGTGGAAAAAGAGATTGCCGCTAATGTCAAAAGAGGACGTGAAAGATTTTCAGCTAAATTAAAAACAGCTATGCTTCCAGCGCTCAAAGTAGAAGCAATTATGGTCACTACTACTAAATTAATTTGAGCAGCTGCCAAACCTATGGATCTGGGAATGGTTAGTTTTATTGTTTTTCTAAAACTCGGTTCAAAAAAATTAAAAAGTTTTTGATGCCTAAATCCTGTTTTAAATAAAATCGGAATCTGGATCAAAAAATGCAGGAAAGCTCCAAATACTACTCCCCAAGCCAAACCTTTAATGCCCATATAGGGAACAAAAAATAAAATGCCAAAAATAATACCAAGATTATATACTATGGGAGCTAAAGAAGTAATGAAAAATCTCTTAAAAACGCGCAGGACTGCAGAGAAAATATTGCTCATTCCCAAGATAATCGGGCTTAAAAACATAATTCTAGTTAAAAGTATTGTTAATTCTTTCTTTTCACCGGAAAAACCAGGGGTAATTATAGAAATTAATTGAGGGGCAAATATAAACAAAATAAGAGAAGCAATTATTAAAATAAACAAAAACAAATTAACAAGATTAGAAAGATACTCCCATGCCTTTTCTTTTGAAGAAATTAAATATTCACTGAAAATAGGGATAATGGCTGCGGAAATAGCGCCTGTCATTAAGACCATTGTCAAAAAATCCGGAATTTCAAAAGCAGCATAATAGATATCTAATTCATCTCCAGCGCCGAATTTCCCGGCTAAAAGCCGATCCCTAATAAAACCTAAAAGAGCGCTGATTAAAAAAGCCACGCCCAAAATCAAAGCAGCTGAATTAATGTTTTTTGTTTGTAGATTAAAAACTCTTCTAATCATTTTTTCGCAAAATAATTATTGGCGTCTGCTGGTTTGACTGGCCAGCAGGATTATCTTTTAAGAGCTGAAGCAATAATTTATCCTTGCCTTTTAAATCATCACTCTTTCCCAAGATATTTCCCCCCAAATCATTTATATCTGCCGCAACAAAAGAAACGTCATATTTCTCTTTTAATTGATTGCAGAAGTCATCAAGATTCTCAAGCCCTAAGATACCCATTTCAGAATATTGAGGAAATGCATCTCCGTAAAACCCGTCTATTTGATTTATTTGATGCCCGGCTACTCTGTAAAAGATTCCTCTGATGCCAAAAATTTTAGCAATACCTCCTAAAAAACTTGCTAATAAAATTCTGGGCAGGCCTGCTAATGAAATAGCGACCTGCATTTTTAAAGGATTGCCTACTGAAAAACCATAAGGAGTTTTTTTAGCAAACCTAGATAAAAACACAGCCCAATTTCCCGGACTGACATCTTTTTTATAAACTATTTTGCCCTGTATAATGGCAACAATTTTCTGGCATAAAACAACAATATCATTTTTCTCAACAGAAGAAAGAACATATCTCTCAATAATGTCTTCCAGCCTATCTTTTGTTTCAATAAAATGCGTCTTTATGGGATAGCGAGCCCATTTTTCTTCATTTATACTGATAACAATTTTTTTAGAATACATCAATCTTATTTTAACTTGTTTTTTGTAAATAAAAAAGCCCAAGCAGGCAATAAGCCGAATTCTGTTCCCCGCTTTTAGCGGGGAGGCAATCATTTATCTATGCCAAGAATTACTTCTTGACTAAAGCGAACCACTTTTTCATTTCGGCAAATCCGGAGATTGCCGAAATGCTTGTTCTTGCACCCGATAAGGATTTAGCCGTTTCACCCGAGCACATAAAATTTACGTGCTCGATTCGCCAAGCACTCAGCAAACTGAGTGCTCGGCGCCTCAGCTCTTTCGAGCTTCGGCGTCACTGTTCGCACCTCTAACCTTGCGGTCGACGGCTGTTAGCCGCTATCTTTTTAAACTAAGCACATAAATTGCTTAGAATGGGTGTTCGGACTTTCCTCTAAGCACTCAGCGAACTGAATGCTCAGCGATTGCCTTGCCTGCTTGAACTATTTTTATAATAACAAACTAAAAACAATCTGTCAACTATTTTTAAAATAGCTTTTTATTGCTGTTTTGAGCGTCTAAGGCCTGGTTGACTAATCTATCTGCTTCTTTATTTTGCTCTCTTGGAATTGATTTAAATGTTAGTTTTTTAAAATCAATTTTCAAATTCCAAACTTTTAAAAACAATGGCTGCAGGTTTGGTTCTAAAATCTTATATTTGCCGTTTAATTGATTTACCAACAATTCAGAATCAGAATTAATCTCAATTTCTGAATTATATGCTTTTTCCTTGCCAAATAATAGTTTTATCTTTTTCAAAGCAAAAATTACTGCCTGATATTCTGCCTCGTTATTAGTAATACCATCTCCTAAATACTGGAAATATTCTTTTAATGTATTTCCCTTTTCATCAGAAATTACTACTCCTATGGCTGACGGGCCTGGATTTCCGCGCGACCCGCCATCTGTGTAAATAATTATCTTATTCATATTTCTCAAAATATTTTATTAAACACTCTTTGAACTTTTCCAAGTTTTCGTTTTTAATACTGAAACCGGCTGCTGGCGCATGGCCGCCAAAAGTAATCAAAAGCTTTTCACAGCTTTGCATTGCTTGGACAGCATCCATTCCTGAAGGCATTCTTACTGCGCCAGTAGTTTTTTCTTTTCCTTTCTTGTAAATAAAAGTTGGTTTTTTATATTTGTTGCAAATCCTTGAAGCCACAGACCCGTTTAAAATATTAGTCCAGCCAGTATCGCCTTCAAAAATCACTGAACATGGATTTTCTGATATTTTTTCTTCTATTTGGCTGGTGATTTCTCTTATTTGAAAATGTCTTGTTTCATTTCTATCCAAGAATTTTTCAGCCAAGTTTTTTGCTTTTCTTTTATTCTCGCAAGTCAAAAGCAAAAATGCTTCTGTTAAATGTTCTTTAATTTCACTGACATTTAAGGCAGAAACAATTTTTTGAATTTTTTCTCTTTCTTTTAATCCGCCAACTGGCGGATTTAAAGAGTTAATTTCAAAAAAAACTTTTAATCCTAATCTTTTTGTGTATTTTAACGACCAAAGTCCTTTCTCAATATATTCTTTATTCTCTTTTTCTCTAATCATCATATCAGCAATAGTGGCTAAAGCGACTAATTCTAAAAACTGATTATCTAATGAATCACTCATTTTATCTTTAAGCATCACTTTGGCCAATTCATAAACAAGACCAGTGGCAGCAAATTCTTTAAAGGGATAATTATCTTCTTTTTGTTTTGGGTCAACAATAATTGAAGCTTTTGGCAAAGAACCAATCACCTTATGATGATCAATGATTATTACTTCAAAACCTATCTTTTTGGCTATTTCTACTTCTTTAAAATTAGTAATGCCTAAATCCAAACCAATAAGCAATGCTGGGGCTAATGGTTTTAAAAAATCCAAACCAATCTCGTTTATCCCATAACCCTCTTTTTCTCGGTCAACAAAATAAACAGCAGAAACTTTGCCGCTTAATTCTTCAATAGCTTCTTTTAAAATAACAACTGAACCAGTGCCGTCTAAATCAGCATCACCGTATAAAATGATTTTTTCTTTATTTTCAATCGCTTTCAGAATTCTGTTAGATGCTTTTTTAAGATTTTTGATTTCAGGCATTTATGAATTTCAGCCATAAAATCTGCCAAAACTATAAGTGGGGGTTGACAAGATTTTATAGTTGTGTATAATGAAAACGTGTAAGACCTGGTGGAGTCTTACGCACACAAACAAGGGTATGTCCGATGTTTTAAGGGCTTACCTATCCACCAAAAGGCAAGAATGGAAAAGAAAGAAAACTTTAGAAAATAAGTACTGTGCCACCGGAACAGAGAACTGAGTGTGGGTGGTAGAAGAAAGATTGGAAAATTCTGACAAACATCTTGATATTTTTTAGGACTGGTCAATGATGACTGTATCAATCAAGACGAAAACAGAAAATTCCTCTCCCTTCTGCCAAAAACCATTCCATTTTGCTAATTGCATCTTCACAACTTAATAGTTTTTATTTTTATCATAGGGCAATGTTATATATTTTCATCGCCCTTTCTTTATTTTTAATTTAACTTTTGGAGAACTTCAGTGCTTCAAGGCCAACTAATTTACTGTCAACTATGTAATCAAGCATTGCACCGCCGCCAGTGGATACAAAGCTGAATTTTTTAATTAAGCCAATCCTGGTTAAAAACTCAATTGTCTCCCCTCCTCCTATTACTGAAAAAGCTTTGCTTTTAACAACAGCTTTGGCAACCTCTTTTGTTGCTTTAGAGAATTTCTCTTCTTCAGTTTTTCCTAATGGACCATTCCAAAAAATGGTTTTTGCTGTTTTAATCTTTTCATTAAATATCTTTATTGTTTTTTCTCCGATATCACCGCTGTCTATCCAGTCCACAGGCAAGATAATTTTCTCCGGCTCTTTAAATTTTATTTTCTGCTTTTCTATTTCCTTAGGTATTAAGCCGCCGATTAAAACAAAATCAGAAATTTCAGATATCTTATCAATAAATTTTACTTTGGTCTCTACTTTTTTCCCTCCAATTATGGTTATAAAAGGCCTTTTAGAATTTTTCAAAATTTGGTCTAATATTTTTATCTCTTTTTCTATCAGCAAGCCAATACCTGATGGAAGATACTTTGGAATGCCGACAATAGAAGCATGCTCACGATGGCAAACAGCAAAAGCATCATTAATATAAATATCGCTCAATCTTGCTAATTGCTTGGCGAATTGAGAATTATTCTCTTTTTCTTGTTTGTAAAACCTCAAATTCTCCAAAACAACAATATCTCCTGATTTTATTTTTTTGACACTAAGACCGTCAACAAATTTTACTCTTTTATTTAATAATTCTCCTAATCTATTAGCGACTGGTTTTAAGCTAAATTTTTCTTCTCTTTTTTTCGGCCTGCCAAGATGGCTTATTACAATAATTTTTGCTCTATTCTTTATTAAATACTCAATAGTGGAAATACTTGCCTTAATGCGAAAATCATCCCTGATAGACCCTCTATCTGACAAAGGAACATCAAAATTAGTTCTTAATAAAACTTTCTTATTCTGAAAATTAAAATTTTTTAAAGTTTTCATTTTTTATCTTCTTCTTTCTTTAGGGACTCTTTTAAAACTTCTTTTAATCCTTGTATATCTATTTCCTTTTTGGGACGCTTCTCCCTTTCATTTTTTTCCCTTTTGCCGGGTCGGAAAAAAACAGGCTCCTGTTTTATCGCTTCGCTTAAAGACATATCTTTGTCTTTCGGTTCTTCTTCTTTTTCTCCTCTCTTTATTTTTTCAAGGCAGGTTTTGCAATAAACAGGCCTTACTCCATCTGGTTTAAAAGGAACTTTTATCATTCTCTTGCAGTTCTGGCATTGGGCATCGTAAAGAACCTGCGGTTCTGCCAATACTGGTTCAACTCCCTCTATGGGCTCTGCCCACTGAATAATGCTTTCCTCAACAGATTTTTTTTCTGTACCATATTGTTTTCTGGATTCCTGAATAATTGCTTCTTTATTTGATTCTTCTAACTTTGATTCGGGAGATAAGGTTTCAGCTGAAAACGGCCTGCCTGCCAAGCCATCAATCATTAGTTTCAAATAAATATTATATTTTGCCAAATTAACTAAATCAGAACCATTAAACTCTGGTAGAAACTCTTTTTCTAAAAATTCTGCATCTTCTGCTCCCACTCGAAAAGAAACAATTGTGCCCACGTTTCCAAAAACCGCGTCTCTTACTGTTTCTTCCATTTGAGTAATGTACTGATGGGCTAAAATTAAAGACAAGCGGTATTTACGCGCTTCAGATAATATATTAACAAATGATTCAGTGGCAAAGTTTTGAAATTCATCTACATAAAGGAAAAAGTCTCTTCTTTTTTCTTCCGGCACATCAACTCTGGACATAGCAGCTAATTGTATTCTAGTAATTAAAAGAGCCCCTAATAAACGGGAAGCATCTTCACCTATTTTCCCTTTGGATAAATTCAATATTAAAATCTTTCCTTCATCCATTGCCTGCCTCACATTAATAGTTGATTTTGTCTGGCCAATAATATTTCTAATTAAAGGCGCGGATATAAACTGGCCAATTTTATTTTGAATAGCAGCGGTTGCCTCTGTCTCATATCTTTGATTATATCTGGCAAATTCTTGAGTCCAAAACGCTTTTACTACTGGATCAGTCACTTTTTCTACGACTTTCTTGCGATAATCAATATCAGCCAGCATTCGATTAACACCTAAAAGAGTAGAACCTGGATATTCTAAAAGAGCTAAAATACAATTGTTTAAAATATATTCCATTCTGGCTGACCAGACATCAGGCCAGATTTTTTTAAAAACGCCCATCAAACCGCCGGCTACTAAATGCCTTTTTTCCGGATCTACTTCTTCCATAACATTAAAAGCAATAGGATAATCTAAATCAGCAGGATTAAAATAAATAACATCTTTAATTCTATTTTTTGGAACAAAATCAAGAAGGTTTTCCGATGCTTCGCCATGAGGGTCAACAAAACCTATCCCATGGCCTTGCTGAATATCTTGAATAGCCATATTCTCCAGCATAACTGTTTTACCCATGCCGGTTTTTCCCACAGCATAAACATGCCGGCGCCTGTCATCGGCTTTTATTCCGAATTTTTTCCTAATATTACGAAAATTTGTTTCCCCGAAAAAATTTATATCCATAAATTTTACTCTGTAGGTAATTCAATCGGAGCTTCGCCTCTCTTTGCCTCTACTCTTGAAATAGAAGGCGCAGCTGTAACTCCTCTACCTGGAAAATGATACAAAGAAGCTAATTCTTCAATATTTAGAATAAAAGTGCCGCCTGGCCATGGACAAAAAGGACCTAATCTTTCAATAAAATTTCTAAACATTCTTCTTTTCCGAACATAAACCCTTCTATTGTCTAAAAACCAAAGCCAAACAGTATGAACTTTAGTAATGGTTCTTCTCATTGGCTTTAATCCATTAAGATCAACTGTACCAAAAAGGTCAAAAAAGCCCATTGGAATAGCTTTGTTAGGGGAAAAAAACACATCCCTTTTTCCTAATTGAAGAAACCTTATACTGCATTCAAAAGCATATTTGCTTATTTTATCTTCAATAGCAGATACTACTTTCATCTCCCCGGGCGTCAGCTCCATTGCGGGCATAATGCCTCCTTCTTTTTTTTCTTCTTCTTCTTTTGGCGGCTCGCCAGTAACTAGGACATCTATTGCTTCTTCAACTATTGGTTTTGAAACTGACGGTTTTGGCCTGTTCACTAATTTATCTACTTCTTTTTTTGCCTTCTCTATAAAATCTTTACTTTCTTCAAGATGAGAAACCGGCTTAGCCATAATTTGAACCCATAACTGCTCCCCTGGCTTAAATTTTGCCATACCTTCCAAAAGATTAGACATAGGATCAATTCTTTTTTCTTCCTTTGATATTTCTGGTTTTTCTTCAAAAAATTTAGAATAGGTCTTAATGGGATAAATATCATCTTTTAGCTGTTCATAATCAGTGCCCCATATTTCCCAGTCCTTATTTGGAACATCCTGGGGAACTTTTTTAGTATAATCATCAACTTCTTTAATTTCTAAATCAGGATATTGGGAATAAAGCGTTGATTCAACTAAATTACGAGCATTTTCTGGAATTCTAATAAAAAAATGGGGCTCACCTCCAAAACAGGCAATTTCCAAAGAAAAACCTAATTGCATTTTTCCTTCAAACCATTTTTCCCTGTAATTAGGCGGGTCGTAAAAATGCCATAAGCCATTAAAAACTGTCTCCATTGCCTTAATAGGTCTTAGAACTTCTTTTGGCGGTTTTATTTCCAATACGATAGATCTCATCTTGCCAAACCAAACCTGATTTCTCCACCAAAGATAAATAAATAAAAAGGGCTTGATTAAAATAAACGGCAGAATAATCCACCACCAAGTCCTTAAAAAATTCCAAATGGTATTAAAAATTACAAAAATTTGATCTTCCATTTATTATGCTTCTTTGATGGTATATTTTCCTTGAGAATCCCTTAGAAAATATTCCTTATTCTGGAGATTCAAAAGAACAGTGTTTTTTTGGACAAAACGTTGAGATAAAACCTGCTCAATAATTGCCTTTGAAGGCAGTGGTTTTTGAGCTTCTTTTAAAACATTTTTGATTACATCCTTGACTACTCCTGGATTGTATCCCCAATCCTTTAAAGCATAAAGTCCCCTGCCCACTAAAACAAATCTTTGGTCTTTAATCAATTCATTATGAACTGTCTTAACCAGGCATGATTTCTTTTCCTGCTCCTGCGTTTCAATAAACTCTGCTACTTTAGTAAAATGCAATGGCTTGTTTTCTCTTTTTATCACTAAAAATGCTTTATCTTTTATGCCTTTAGGATTAATTTCCGGCCAATCAGAAAAACCGTATAAACCGTCCGGTCCTTTTAGGACTTGCTTTGACAGCTCAATATAATTAACTAAACTAATATCTTTTAAAGACAATGGCTGCTTTCTCTTTTTGAGTTCATTAGCAAAACCATTTATAGCTTTTTGAGCTGAATTTAAAGAATTTTTATCTATACTCCAAAAAGCATGAAGGTCATTTGTCTCAGAAAATCTTTCAAACTGTTTTCCCAAAGTTAATAAAAATAAAACTTGGGGCTTAAAGTTTTTTCCTCCAAGTTTCTCTAAAAGCAAATCTTCTCTTCTTAATCCGCCAGAATTCTCTAATTCTTGGCCAAAAATCTGAAAAGGTTTTTGGGCTGTCTGAACTGCTTTCGCCTTGGCTTTTTTGAAACCGTCTTCCTCTATCTGACGCACTCTTTCCCTGGTAATCCCATAGCTCTTGCCTATTGATTCCAATGTTTCTTTCTTATCTGCTCCAAAACCGAAACGTCGGCTTATAATATCTCTTGTTCTATCCTGCGGCAAGCATTCAAGAATATCATTACAAATTTTTTGATAGTTAACAAACATATTACATTTTTATATCATATTCCAGAAAAAGTGTCAAATCTTTTTCTGTGGATAAATATTGTAAAAAATCTCTTTCATTAAAGAAAGAGATAATGGGATTTCTAACAAGGAATTTTTATCTTGGAATCTGATACAATCTTATAAAAGAATATTCTGAATCAGATTTTACAAAAGGAATATTATCAAAAGTAAAAGCTAAAGAAACAAGCCGAGTTCCTGGTTTCAGCTCTGAAAGAAGCTTTTTTTCTAAAGGACCCATAGTGGGCTGCCAAAGATAGGTCAAAATAATATCAGCATCGGAGAGATTTTTTTTAAAAAAATTCCCTTGATAAATTTTTATTTTATCCTCCAGTCCAAGTTTCTTAATCTTTCTACGAGAAAGCCAAACTAATACAGGATTGATCTCAACACCAATAGCTCTCACTTTGTATTGTTTTACCGCTTCAAATAAAATTTTTCCATTTCCAGAGCCAAGATCGTAAAGAATCTCTCCGGATCTTGGACTGGCTAATTCCAACATCCTTTTGACTTTCTCTGTTGGAGAAGGCATAAAAGGAGCGCCAAATATCATACTTGAAGCAAAATACAATTGAATTAAAAGATAACTAACAAAAATAATCAAAAACGCCAGAAGTAATAAATTTAGAAAAAGAATTAAAGAAATCATTTTGTCCTTTTTAAATTATAATCAAAAATGAAAAAAATAAAAAGGGAGAAAAAATGAAAATCCCCCTTACTTTTTACATTTTGTGTTTAACTAGTTTTAATAAAAAAGGAGGTAAGGTTCTTGTTCTGCCTTTGCTCTGCATAAATTCTTTACAGAGGAAGCACAATTACCCTTTTAAGAGATATACATCTCAACCTTGCTCTTTTATCTTTTTCTCTTATCGACTGCCGAAATTCTTCTCTATCTGCTCTTCAAGAAGAATTCTTATAAATTGTTTTAGCTCGTCTTGAGGAATATTCGTTTTCTTAGAAATATTTCCCAATCCTCGTTTAAAAGTATTGAAACGAATACCTTCGTTTGCAATTTTTTCTTTCACGAGAGCTAAAGCTATCTCGCCTTGTCTTATCTCGCCCATGAATTTTTCAATCATTTTTTTCTCTTTCACCTCCTAAATTTTTTTATCGGCCGGTTTTTCTGTCTTCGCTGTCTTACTGGATTGTAATCTTTGTGGCCGAGAGCTGCTTACCAACTACATTGGCAAACAATTCTTAACCACAAAGATTTTTTTCTTTCCATATTTTAAGTATTTTAAAAAGCTATTTATAGCATAGCACACTATTTAATTTTGTCAAATTTTTCTCGGTGTTTCAGCCACCAAACAAGAACCGGACTGGCTAAGAATAATGAAGAATAAGTCCCAGCTGTAATACCAATCATTAAAGCCAAAGCAAAATACTTTAAAGTTTCTCCGCCAAAAAAGAAAATGGCTGAAAGAACAAATAAAGTAGTTAATGAAGTATTAATTGAACGGGTGAGTGTTTGATGCAGGGAAATATCAACTATTTCTTCAAAATTCTCTTTTCTATAAGGGCTTAACAAATTTTCTCTTATTCTGTCAAAAACAACAACCGTATTATTAATGGAATATCCTAAAACAGTAAGTAAGGCAACAATAATAGGAATAGAAATCTCTACTCCATAAAATTCTCCCAAAATAGCAAAAACACCTAAAGGTATTAAAACATCATGGCTTAAAGCAACTAAGGAAGCCAATCCATACTGCCAGCTTTTTATCGGCCTCTGAACTTTCCTGAATGCAAAAGCAATATATGAGACAACAGCCAAAAGAGACAGGACAATAATAATCTTTGTTTTGTCTTTTAATTCCTGGCCAATAATCGGCCCAATATTTTCATATCTTAATTGCTCTAATTCTCGGCTCTCTCTAAGTTTTTCAATAATGGTTTGATGAGTTTCTTCAGTAATATCTTTTGTTCTAATAATAACTCCTTTCTCTCCAGTTGGCTGGATTATTATGCTTCCTAAGTCAAATTCTGAAAGCTGGTCATGGATTTTCTGGTTACTCGGTCTTTCTTCAATATATTCTATTTCTAAAATGCTTCCTCCGGTAAATTCAATGCTGGGCTTCAAGCCAAAAAGACCAAGACAAAACAAACTACCAAGAATTAAAATTCCAGAAAAAATAAAATAAATCTTTGTGTATTTAAGAAAATTCATAAATCTACGAATAATAGTGAGCGAGACAATAAGGTTTTAAAGTAACTCTCGGAGCCTCGCTGGCATGGTCTCCGATTTTAAATCGGAGCAGCGAGGCGAGAGCGTAGGCTGGCAAATCTCGCTGGAGATTTGAACAGCCGGTACTTTAAAACTTTATTGCCGAGCACTATTTCCATAATCTGCCAAATTTTTCTAATCGTGTTCCTTTAAAATACTCTAAAAAGTTTTTAGTAATAAAAATGGCAGAAAACATGCTTAAAAGAATCCCCAAACTCAAAGTCAAAGCAAAGCCTTTCACAAAGCTTGTTCCAAAAGCAAATAAAATAAAAGCAACAATCAGAGTAGTTAAATTTCCATCTTTAATAGATGGCCAAGCCCGATTAAATCCTTGGTCTACGCTCTGGGAAAAAGTTTTTCCTTCTCTTAATTCCTCTCTCATTCTGGAAAAAATTAAGATATTAGCATCTACAGCCATTCCAATAGATAAAATAAATCCGCCTATACCAGCCAAGGTTAAAGTAACTGACATAAGCTTAAATATACTTAAAACTAAGAGAACATAAATAACTAAAGCAATTGAAGATAAAATTCCAGGAACCCGGTAAAATACTATTAAAAACAACAAAATTGCCAGAAAACCGTAAATTCCTGCTGTCAGGGATTTTTCTAAAGAGGCCTTTCCTAAAATTGGCCCGACTGTTTGCTGGGAAATCAATGCAATTGGAACTGGCAAAGCGCCAGCAGAAAGATTGCGGACAAGCTCTTTTGCCTCATCTAAAGTAAACTTGCCAGTAATTTGTGCTTTTCCTCCAGAAATTTTTTCCTGAACAGTAGGGCTGGAAATCATAATATCGTCAATATAAATAGCTAATGGCTTGCCAATATTTCTTTCTGTTAATTCTTCAAAAAGCCTTGAACCCTCCTCGTCAAACTGAAGCAGGATCAAGGGCTCATAAGCTGTTTGTCCAAAACCTAATTCTGATTTTTCAAGGTATTTTCCAGTTAAATCTGTGGATTTAAAAGGTTCTTCAAAAGCTAAATGCCAGTTTTCAACAATATTATCTATTTCTTCAAGGGTTTTTCCTTCGGCAAAATATTTATTTACTTCTTCTCTCTTGGCTATAATCTCATCAATATCATCTCTCTCTTCTCTAAATTCCAAAAAAGGCGTTTCGCCAATCATTTCAATTGCTTTGCTTGGATCATCTATTCCGGCTAATTCCACAATTAAACGGTGATGGCCTGATGTTTTCTGGACTTGCACAACTGGCTCTGTAATACCAAAAAGATTAATTCTCCTTTCAATAACATCCCTTAATCCCTGTAAAGAAGAAGTATAATCATCTTTCTCAATATTAGACATATCTGCCTCATAGACCAAGTGTGTGCCTCCCTGCAAATCCAATCCTAAAACAAAATCCTTTTCAGGCATTTGTGGAATATTAGTTAAGCGTTCAATATATCTAATCTCATTTTTCTTGGCATTAATAACATCAGCTGTGTTATTCCAATATTTCGGCTCCACAAAATTTCCTGCTGAAAAAGCCAGGATAAAAATAAGAACAATAATGACACGGATTCTTTTTTTAGACATATTTAAATATTATTTTATTGTATCTCTTAATTCAAAAATGTCAAATCTTTAGAAACTGGTTAAGAGAGATGAAACAATGCCAACTAAAAAGATGCCGTCAAACACGCCGGCTCCGCCAATAGAGATAAAGCCTGGGCTCAATCTTTGCGCTTTTCTAATATTTAAAATATCAGCGCCGATTAAAGCGCCTAAGACACCTGAGACAAAAGCGCAGGGAGCAGCAAATCCCGGAGCTAAAATTAAGGCAAAAATAGCTGAAAAAATCGGTGGAACAAAAAATGGCAGAGCTATTCCCCTACCCGGAACAATCCGAGCCAGATAATAGCAAATAATTATCATAAAAGCAGTAGCTGCTAAAACTGGCTCTAATGGAATTTTAGACAAAAAGAAAATGCAAAGCAGGAAAGGAATTATTCCTCCGCCTAAATTGACAGCTATTCCCTGCTCTATTAGCTTTGGCTTATGAAAAAAACTAAAAAATCTATATTCTTTAACTTGAACTAATTTTTTTCTGGTCAAAGGAATATTTACTACTGAACCAAATAAAATTAAAACAAGCAATAAAAATGTTGCTTCCGGCGAAATGCCTAAATTCTCAAATCCAATAGTAATAATATGAAAAAAGCCCAAAACAAAAAGAATGGGTAGAAAAAGAATAAAGAGTATTAAAATTGAACACCCGGCTGGCAAGAAAAACATATTATTTTATTTTACCAAAAAACCGCCTTCAACGAAAGGCGGTCGATAATACAAACACCCGGTGTTTGTATTATTTTATCCATATTTGGGCCAGCAGCACTTTTTGTATTTTTTACCCGATCCACAGGGGCAGGGATCATTCCTGCCGATTTTTTTTCTTTTACCTAAAGGCCTTTGGACTGAAGGCCGGGCAGAAGAAACTCCTGGAGCAGAACTTGAAGGATGGCTGAATTCCATCCCTGGACTAGGAACAGTTTTTTCTTCAGGCTTGGTTAAACTCACTTTAAAAAGGGTTTCCACAATATTTGCTTCAATCATATTAAGAAGCTGGCGAAACATCTTATGCCCTTCGTTTTTATACTCCACCAAAGGATCTTTCTGTCCGTAAGCACGCAAACGCACAGAATCGCGCAAATATTCCATATTTTCCAAGTGGTCCATCCACATAAAATCTAAAGTTCGCAAAGAAATAATTTTTTCCACTTTTCTCATATTCTCCTCACCTATTTCTTTTTCTTTTTTCTCATAATCAGCTTCTGTTTTCCCTTGTTTTTTAACTATTTCCAGAATTTGAGCTTTAAGTTTTGAATCTTGAGCTTTTTCTAAGATTTCCCTCCGCTTCTTATAAATTACCTCTCTGTGTTTATTTAAAACATCATCATAATCTAATAAATGCTTTCTCAAATCAAAATTCATTCCCTCAATTTTTTCCTGCGCTGATTCAATAACTCCTGAAACCATTTTGGCTTCAATTGGCTGGTCTTCTGGAATTTTCAGCATTTCCATCATTTTCTGAATTCTTTCTCCGCCGAAAATCCTTAGCAAATCATCTTCCAAAGAAACAAAGAACTGGGAAGAGCCAGGATCACCCTGCCTTCCAGACCTGCCCCTAAGCTGATTATCAATTCTCCTCGCTTCATGCCTATCTGTGCCAATAACGCAAAGACCATTGCTTTTAATAACTTTTTCTGCCTCCTCTTTATCAAAAGGATTGCCGCCTAAAATTATATCTACTCCTCTTCCAGCCATATTAGTAGCAATAGTTACTGCCTTATATCTGCCTGCCTGGGCAATAATTTCTCCTTCTTTCTGATGATGCTTGGCGTTTAAAATCTGATGAGGAATTCCTTCCATATCTAACAGCTTGCCAAGATACTCATTCTTTTCAATAGAAGTGGTGCCAACCAGAATTGGCTGGCCTGTCTCATGCCTTTTCTTAATCTCTGACACAACTGATTTAAATTTTCCGTTTTCTGTTTTATAAATTCTATCCGGCAATACCTCGCGAACCATTGGCTTGTTTGTCGGTATAATAACAACTTCCAAACCATAAACTTTGTCAAATTCTTCGCCTGAAGTGGCTGCTGTTCCTGTCATTCCAGCTAGCTTATTGTAAAGCCGGAAATAATTCTGAAAAGTAATTGAAGCTAATGTTTTTGATTCTGGCTGGACATCAACTCCTTCTTTTGCCTCAATCGCCTGATGCAGTCCACCGGAATAACGACGGCCTGGAAGCAAGCGGCCGGTAAAATCATCAACAATAATAACTTGCCCGTCCCCGCCTTGCGGCGAGGCAGGTTTCACCACATAATCTTTGTCTTTTTTAAAAAGCGCTTGGGCGCGCAAGGACTGTTCCAAATGATGCAGATATTTAATGCCTTTTTCTTGATAAATATTTTCCATGCCTAAAATTTTCTCTATTTTTTCAATGCCTGGTTCAGTAAGAGTAACTGCTTTCATTTTTTCATCAATTTCATAATCAGTTTCTTTATTCAACTTAGGAATAATACTGGCAAATTCTGAATACATTTTTGTGGCTTCTATATCAGGAGCTGAAATGATTAAAGGCGTTCTAGCCTCATCAATTAAAATTGAATCAACTTCATCAACAATCGCGAAATCAAATTCTCGCTGAGCTTTGTCTTTTAATTCATAAACCATATTATCCCTTAAACAATCAAAACCAAATTCATTGTTGGTGCCATAAGTAATATCTGCTTGGTATGCATCCTTCCTTGAACATGGACGCAAGTAACTCTCACTCACTTTAAAACCGCCAAGAATATCTCTTTCTTCATCTCTTTCATTGTTTGAGATTTCTGACTTGCCAAAGTTAGGATCATAAATATAAGCAGTATCATGAACAATGCACCCAACTGACAACCCAAGAAAGTCGTATATCTGCCCCATCCAGACAGTATCTCTTTTAGTTAAATAATCATTAACTGTTACCACATGAACGCCTTTATCTGTTAAAGCATTTAAATAAATTGGCAGAGTAGAAGCTAATGTTTTTCCTTCTCCAGTTTTCATTTCCGCGATTTTACCTTGGTGTAAAACAATGCCGCCGATTATTTGGACATCAAAATGCCTTTGATTTAAAGTTCTTTTTGCCGCCTCTCGCACTAATGCAAAAGCTCTTGGCAATATATCATCAAGCGTCTTGCCTTTTTTTAATTCTTCTTTGAATTCTTCTGATTTTGAACGAAGCTTTTCATTAGAAAAATCCTTGAATTGCAATTCAAGGCTGTTTATCTCATCAACAATTGGTTGAATCTTTTTTAAATATTTTTCATTAGCATCACCGAATAGTTTTGATAAAATTTTCATAATAACTTAATTTTAGTATTTTTCTCAAAAAAAACAACCCCCTTCTTTTGCGCAAGCGCGAAAAGGAGGGGGTTGGAGAAGAAATTTATTTCTTCTTCTTCTTCTTTTTTTTCTTAGCCATCTTAATTATCTTAAAAATCACATTTTGCGTTTTTTAAGAACAGCTAGTTTTATCTAGGACAAATACTCGACTTGTATTTGCCATTTAAATTTATTACTTTATTTTTTCATTTTAAAAAACTTTGTCAATGTGGATAACTATAAAATTTTTAATTATTCCAAATATTCTATTTCTTCTTTTAATTCAATGCCGAATTTTTGTTTTACTTTTTTCTTTGCTAAATTTATTAATTTCAAAACATCTTCAGCTTTGGCATTATCTAAATTGACAATAAAGTTAGCATGTTTTTTAGAAATTTGGGCTTTGCCAGCTTTCTTTCCTTTTAAGCCGCATTGTTCAATCAGCCAGCCAGCAGAATGTCTCTTGTGGTTTTGGAATATAGAACCAGCTGAAGGAAAATCCAAGGGCTGGTTGTGTTTTCTCCATTTTAGGTTTTCCATTGCTCTTTTTCTAATTTCTTTTTTATCACCTTTTTTCATTTCAATTTCCGCTGAAAGAATAATCAAATTTTTCTTATGCTTAAAAATACTATCCCTGTATTTAAATTTACAATCCTTATTTTTCAAAGTTTTGGATTCTAAATTTTTAATATCCAAACATTTTACTTTTTTAACAATATCAGAAATTGATTGTTCAAAAGCGCCGGCATTGCCCCTAATTGCACCGCCAACAGTGCCTGGAATTCCTATTGCCCATTCCATACCAGTTAGTCCTTTCTCTGCTGTTTTAGAAACCAGTAAAGATAAAGGCATCCCAGCTTCAACATAAATTTTTGGATTTTGAAATTTGGTTTTTATTTGGAATAATTTGGAATAATTTGGACTTTGGATTTTAATCACTAATCCATCATATCCTTTGTCTGCTGCTAAAATATTGCTTCCTTTGCCTAAAATAAAAAAATCCAGCCCTAGTTCTTTTACTGCCTTAATTGCTTTGATTAAGTCATTTGCAGTTTTGGCAATATAAAAATATTTCGCTGGTCCGCCAATCTTAAAGGTAGTGTAATTCTTCAATTGAACATTTTTTTTAAACTTTAAACTTTTCATTTTTAGTTTTAAAAGGCCGGGAGAGTTGACTCCAATTCTAAGTCTTTAGTGAGTGCTTGGCTCCCGGCCATTTTTATTATAGCAAACTTTTATTTAATATGCTATCATATTCAATGATGAAAATGTATTTTGTCCATCCGCAAATAAATTTAAAGAAAAAAAAACTTAAGGAAATCTTTTTTTCTTTTTTACAGTCCGCTGATTTAAAAGCTTTAAATAAAAAGCTTTCTTTTTGTTTTCCAGAAAAACAAATTATTTTCACTGATATGGGAAGATCAGCTTTCAGGATTATAATTGAAAAAATGAATTTAAGAGACAGCCAAATCCTTTTTCCTGCTTATGTTTGCGACATTTTCTTTCCTATTTTTAAAAAATATAATATCAAACCGATTTTTATAGATGCTGATATCAAAAGTTTTAATATCAAAATTGAAACAATAGAAAAGAAAATCACTCCTAAGACAAAAGCTGTTTTTGTTCCGCATATCTACGGACTTCCGAATAATATAAAAAAGATTACAGCGATTGCCAAAAAACACAATCTGAAAATAATTGAGGACTGCGCCCATAGCTTGGGAGCAAAGCAAAATGAAACTTATCTTGGAAATTTCGGTGATGCCGCCTTGTTCAGTTTATACAAATCTCTGCCTACTATAAGAGGCGGAATGCTGGTCTGCCCGAATGACTGGGAAATTGAATTGGAAAAAACTAGTTTTTCTTTCAGGGATATTCTTTCTTTTTTAAACTGCTTCCCTTTCTGGGCATATATCTTTAAAAAATTCGGCAGTAAAATCGCTCCAAAAATGATTAGAAAAGAAAAACTGTTTAAAATTGGAGGAATTAACCAGGTTTCTTTAAATTTGTTTTCCTGTTTTTTTGAAGAACATCAAAAAAACTTAAAAAAAAGAATTAAACTGGCCAGCTTTTTTCAAAAAGAACTTAAGTCCTTGGGCTTTGAAACGCAAAAATCAAAAAACAATAGTTTTGGCTACTTATCTGCTTTAATGCCAAAAAAAATAAAAGAAAAAAGAAACGATTTTATAAAAGGGCTGCAAAAAAAAGGCATCTTTTGTACGAGAATGTGGCACCAGCCAATAATCCTTAATCCAGAAGCGCAGAAAAAATATAAATTAGATTTGCGTCAATTTCCTAATACAGTTGATATCAGCCAGAGGATTATTAATTTCCCTTTGCAAAATCACTTTCAGAAAAAAGACATCAAAGAAATAATTAAAATGATAAAATCAGTTTTATTAACACTACAAGGACAGTCCTCGTAGTATCGGGGTTGACATAAAAGTTTGAATTTGCTAACATTAAATTAGTGAGTGTGGTTCCTATGAGAAATCAAAGGAGCTCCATTCTTTGTCGGCAAAAGATCCCGGTTTCCGGGGTTTTTTGCTTTATAAAAACCAGCCTCGATTTAAATCAAAGCGGGATACTAAAAGCAGCAAGGCATTTTTGCGGCTGAAATAAAAAAATTACTGAATAATTCAGTAATTTTTCTATAGGATAATATATCGAATTACTATTTGTTTTAAGCTAAATTTTTCTCTTTTTCCCACATTTCTTTGAAAAAAGCTAAAAATGTTCCAACAAACAAGCCTAAAACAGCTACAATAACTATATTTAACAAAGGTCTTGGTTTTACTGGTTGTTCCGGAATTATGGGCTTTTTCACTACTTTTGTTATTTGGATGGTATTCGTCTGATTTTTCAAATTTACAAGTTTGATTTGTAATTGAGCAATTCCTTCTGAATAGTATTTTTTTGTCTCCAAGAAATTTAATTCTGCTTGAATTTCCTCTATGTTTTCCTTAATCTCTGATTTTTTCTTATCTAACTTTTCTTGATGTTCTTTTAAAATTAAATTATCAATTTCTTCTAAAATTGTTTTAGCTAACTTTGGTTCGTTAGATTCTATTTTCATTACTACCAAATTTGTGTTTTTCGGATTTTCTGTTTTCATTTTAGGATAATCCTGTTCTGAAATTTGCAATTGTTCTCTAATTAAAACTCCATAAGCATCGCTCTCTATTTTTGCAACTATCTGACTCGGCTCCTCAATCAATTCAAAGCTATCCTTTCCTTGTTTTTCCATTATACCTACTTCCAAGCTTGTACTAATTTCATAAACTTTTGGCATATAATAACTAAAACCAGCTGCTACAGCAACTGCCAAAATAGTAATTCCAAAAATCATTTTTCTTCTTTTCAGAATTACTTTTATATAATCCATCAAATCAATCTCATCCATATTATCTCTTTGATACATGCCCTGCTCCATATTTTTTATATTAACAATATCTGAAAAAATGTCAATTTTATCTAAAAATAAGCTGAATGGTTTTGAATAAAATAGCCAAGTCCAAAAAGAAAGAACGATTTTTAATATAATAAAGGTCGTATTGAAATTTTTCTTTCGCCTCTTCAACAGAGGTAGAAGCTGGATAATGTATTTGCGCCCACCCAGTAAATCCTGGCCTCACTAAATACCGTTGTTGATAAAAAGGAATTTCTTTCTCAAAAATTCCACTTAATTTCTCCCATTCCGGCCTAGGACCAACAAAACTTAAATCCCCCTTTAAAATACCCCAGAACTGGGGAAATTCATCTAAGTGAGTGGTTCTTAAAAACCTGCCTACCATGGTAATTTGGCCTGGATCTCTTTCTCTCCAGGGTTCTTTATACTGGTCTGGCGTTTCTTTCATACTTCTAAATTTATAATGCCTAAATACCTTTCTATTTTTGCCTATTCTTCTATGAATATAGAAAATAGAACCAGGAGAATCTATTTTTATAGCCAAAGCAATAAAAGGGAAAAGAATTATTGTGATTAAAAGCCCGATAAAAGAAAAAACTATATCAAATGTTCTTTTTGATATTTCGTAAATTCTTCTCTTTGATTGTGAAATATTTTGCAAGAACCATAATTCATCAATATCTTCTAATGGCACTTTCTTTGTTATTGTTTCATAAAAAGTAATAAAACTAATATAATTTAATTTCAGAGGTAATGTTGAAAATATTTTTTGAGATAACTCTTTGTCTTTATGAATATCCAAAGCAAAAACGATTGTATCTACCCTATTTTTCTCTATAATTTCTTTTAGTTTAGTAATATTTTCTGCAGGGTCAAAAAAGGAAACTACTTCATAATTGCTTTGATTGATGTAATTTGATATTAGTTCTTTAAATTGTGAGCTAAGCCCTATAATAACTATTTTTTCTTTAAAACCTCTTGTTTTGATGACACGGTTTAGAATATATCGCCAAATAAAAATAAAAGAAGAAAATATTAAAATATCTAAGACCAAAATTGTTTTAGGGGTAATAACTGATTGAGGTTTTAAATAAAAATAAACGACCCCGAAAATTCCGGCCAAAAAAATAAAAATTACTAAATTACGTAAAACATCAAATATCTTTCTTAAAGGAGGTATCTCATAAAAATCAAAAGCAAAGAGAAGTAAAATCCAAAATATAGCAATAATTGAAAAATGAAAAATAAAAGCTTGTGTTCGCGGACCGGGCAAAAAAGAAAAATCACCATACCTTATAGCTAAAGCCAAAAATAATGCTCCATACATTAAAATAATATCTCCTATAATTAAAATACATTTAAGAAGACTCTTTTTGTCTGACATAAATTATTTTTGAAAACTATTAGTATAAATTTCTCGAACTGCTGAAGAAATACCAGGTCCGAATTTAGCAGATTTTTCTATATTATCCCAATTTTCTTTAAACCAATCAATAGTATTTATAAGGCCTTGTTTAAACTCTGTCTTAGGTTCGTAACCGACTAATTCTTTGGCTTTGTCCACTGAAGCCAATAATCTATCTTTAGTATCCCACTTTCGCCTACTGGCAAATCTTACTCCTGTCTTATTCCCTATTATTTCATTTATCATATTTGCTAAGTCAATAATCTTCGTTTCCTTGCCTGAAGCAAGGTTAAATTCTTTATTTATTGCTTTTTCATAAAAGCCTGCTCTTAAAAGCCCGTCAACTAAATCTCCAACATATGTAAAATCTCTTGTTTCTTCTCCGCTTCCGGTAATTGGCAATGGTAATCCTTTTTTTGCCCAATAAATAAAGTTAGGGATTACGTTTCTATACTGTCCCGGCACTTCCCCAGGACCATAAGAATTAAAAAACCTTGTTTTTACTACTGGCAAATCATAATGATTATAGAAAAAATTACAATATAGCTCTCCCAACATTTTTGTTACTTGATAAGGAGTACTTAAATTCATTGACATAAAATCTTCCTTCAAAGGCAGGGGAGATGCACTTCCGTAAATAGAACATCCAGAAGAAACATATATAAATTTCTTAATTCCAGTTAAGTTTGAATATTCAAGCATTTTTAAAGTTCCAAATCCATTTACTTGTAAATCTCTTTCAGGATAGTCAACCGAGTTTTGGTTGGCAAAAAAAGCAGCTAAATGAAACACTATTTCCGGTTTTTCGTTAAAAACTCGTTTTAAATCTATATCATCAGTTACATTCCCCTTTATAAACATAACATTCTGCAAAGAAAGAATATTCCATTTATAAGATGAAGATAAATTATCTAAAATAATTATAAGTTTTGCTCCAGCATTAGAAAGTGCTTTAACTAAATTAGTACCAATAGCTCCAGCTCCGCCAGTGACTAATATTGTTTTGTCTTTATAATATTGAATATAATCTTCCATAATATTTAATAATATCTTATTTTTTAATTATTTTCAAGAATAAATTTTCATATTTGCCAACGCAGATTTCCCGGGAAAAATTCTTTTCTGCATATTTTCTCGCATTCCTACTGAATTCTTCTCTTTTTTCTTTGTTTTTATAAAGCTCTAAAATTGCCTGTGACATAGCTTTTGGATTTTCAGGCTCCACAACTATTCCTGCCTGCGCTTGCTTAATTATCTTTGAAGCATCTCCTTCTAAGGGCAAGCTTGCGATAATAGGCCTTCCGGCAGCCATAATGCTCATAATTTTTCCAGGCACAACTGGTGTTTTCACTTCTTTTTTTAGGGTTGCCAGACAAATATCAGAAGCAGCTAAAACCTGTGGATAAATTCTACGCGGCTGCATTTGTAAAAACTTAACATTTTTTAATTGAAGCTCTTTTGCTTTATTCTGAAGTTTTTCTTTTGCCACGCCCTCACCAACTAAAAGAAATATTATATCTTTGTAGCTATCAAGAAGTTTAGCGCTCTCAACCACTGTTTCTAAGTCCTGGGCAAAACCCATAACTCCGGCATAGGAAACCACAAAGCTATTTCCTAAATTATACCTCTGGCGAAAATCGTTTATCCTATTTTCTGGTTTTATTAAACCAGTATCTACCCAGTTAGGCACTACTGATATTTTATTAGGATTTAGGCCATCAGAAACTAAATAATCAAGATTTCCTTTGGAATGAACTGTAATAAAAGAAGCTTTTTTATAAATAAATTTTTCCATCGCCCTGGCTATTTTTATTAAGAAGCCACTCTTAAGCAATCCTAAATCAATAGCGGTTTGAGGATAAATATCCTGAACATTAAAAATAAAAGGTGTTTTTCTAAAAAACTTAATTAAAGAAGCAGAAAGTCCTAAGGGCAATGGTGGAGAATAAACCAAAATTATATCCATCTTTTCTAAAAAAAGTCCTCTAATAAAAAAGAGGGAAGATAAAAGAAACTGTTCAAAAGTTCTTGCGGCTGGAATACCGCGAGGAAAAGGCAAAGTAGCCAATCTTACCACCTCTATTCCTTTCATCTTCTCTCGGAACAATATTTTTCTTTTATATTTTTTATCTAAGTTAGGAATATTATACTTTGGCAGTCCAGTAATTACTGTAACTTTATGGCCATTTTCAACTAAACTTTCAGCAAGTTCATAAAAAAGATGAGAAGCAGATCTAATTTCAGGAGGGAAAGAATTAACCAAAATAAGAATCTTCATGAATTTAATACATTGATATCAATAATTTGAGGGGTATTTTTTTGAATCGATTCTATTATTTTAAAAGTAGTAAGAGTGGTAAAAAGATATTCCTTGAACTTAACTGGTGTCTCTTCGCCTTTTTGAATTGCCTCAAAGAACAGCCGAAATTCATCTTTGTAACCTTTATCTATGTCAAAAGTACTTTTCTTTTTCTTTCTGCCGTTCTGTACATAAAGCATAGATTTAAAATTATCAATTACCGCCACTGCTCCTCCTCCAAAAATTTCAATTCTCTCGCGAGGATAAGCTCTGGTTCCAAGCGCTGTGTAAACTATTGAAGCTATTGAACCTGAGCTCATCTTAAGATTTATTAAAACATTATCATTAGAAATATGTTCGTTGATTTTACCAGAAATAGTTTTAGCATAAACTTCCATTGGTAAAGATCCTGTTAAAAATTGAATTAAATCTATAAAATGGCAACCCTCTCCAATAATACTTCCACCTCCGACAGATAGATCGTGAGTCCAATGATCTGGAGGAATATAACCGATATTAACACGGCAATTTACAGCAAAAGGACCTTTATACCAACTAAACAATTCTTTTACTAAAACACTAAAAGGAGAAAAACGTCTATTAAGACCAACCATTACGCGGGCAGAAGTTTGATTATAAATTTTGATTATTTCTTTAAGCTGCACTTCATTCATAGCTAAAGGTTTTTCAATAAAAATATCTTTCCCTGCTCCTAAGGCATCTTTCAACATTTTAGCATGAAGATTATGAGGGGTGGCAATTACTACTGCATCAATATCCGTATCATTAAGAATTTGTTTATAATTTGTTGTACAATATTTAAAATCAAATTTTTCACCTATAAAACGAGCATTCACACCTTCGGCATCAGCTATTCCTAAAAGATTAATTTTGGGAATTTGTTTTATTGTAGGAAGGATTACCCCTTTAGAATGAAGACCAGCCCCAATTAACCCTACATTTATCTCTTCTTTTTTGCTTTTCTTAATAATTTTTGTTTCATTCAAATTTATTTTCTGAATCTCTTTCTTGTTCTCTTCATATTTTAATAAAACTCCTATATAATTTTCTTTTGTTTCCCCTAAAATCATCTCATAGGCCTTTAAAGCATCGTCAATTTTAAACCTGTGTGTTATAAGTGGTTCTAGTCTTACTTTTTTTTCTCCAATTAATTTTAAAAATTCTTCAAGATTACGTCTCAATGTCCAACGAACATAGGCAATGGGATAATCTATGCCTTTTTTCTCGTACAAAGAGTCATAAATACCAGGTCCGGAAGAACGAGAAACAACTACTTTCAACTCTTTTTCGTAATAAACTTTCCTGGGAATATTAATTGTTATTTCCCCTGTAATCACCACTTTGCCTCTTTCCCTGGCAATTTCTCCAGCTAATTCAATCGGTTGATTACTATAGGTACTAGCAAAAATATAAACAATATCTGCTCCAACCCCTTGAGAAAAACTTTTTACCCTGTTCTGAATATCATCCTTATTAATTACTGCTACCTCATCAGCGCCTAATTCTTTGGCTAACTTAGTTTTATCCTCATTGATATCCACTCCAAAAACTCTAAGACCCGAAGCTTTTAAAATTTGAACAGCAATTTGTCCTAAGAGTCCTAATCCGATAACTACTGCTTTCTCGCCAAGGGTTGGTTCTCCTGTTCTCACTCCATGAAGAGCAATGGCTCCCAAATCCACAAAACAAGCTTCTTCAAAACTGACATTTTCTGGAATTTTAACACAGAGGTTTCTGGGAACATAAATAATTTCAGCATGAGAGGCAAACTTGTGACCAGCGCAAGCCACCCTATCTCCTACTTGAAATTCATCAGCCCCTTGCCCAACTTCGATCAGCTTACCTGCTGAACTGTAACCCAAAGGTAAAGGTTCTTCAAGTCTAGCCATTGCTTGTCGATAAGCCTCAAATAAACCCTCTTGTTTTACTTTATTAATAACTTTTTTAACTAAATCAGGACGGGATTTAACTTTAGCGAAAAGATTCTTTTTCGCCAAATTAATCATTAACTTTTCCGTACCAATACTAATTAAAGAATTAATATTTCTTACTAAAACTCCTCCCGGTCTAATAATTGGGGCTGGAACTTCCTGCACTTCTAATTCTCTTGTTTTGTAATTTTGAACAACTTGTTTCATTTTAGTTCTTTTTAAAAAAATTAAATAATTATTGTTAAATTTCGCCAACTTGATGCATCCATTGAATAGTTCGTCTTACGCCCGTCTTAAAATTATACGGCAGAAACCCGGAAATTTCCATAATAGGATGCATGTCAAACACATATTCTGTAAGAATATTATTAAGGCGGAAGCTTGTTAACGGAACGCTTTTCCATCCTAAATATTTTAAAACATCACCAATCTTTGCACATGACTTGGCAAACCATAAAGGTATATGCCTAATCTTTTTTGCGCCAGAAACTTTTTCGATTTCATTAGCAAAATCATATAAATCTGCTGGCTTATTATCTGCTAAATAGAAAGTTTTTTTATCTACTTTTTTTAAAGGAGCTAACAGCAATCTATGAATCTGATAAATAATATTTTCTACATAGCCAAGCGACCTTTTGTAATGGCCAGAACCAATATGAAAATACCATCCCTGCACAACAGCTTTAAAAAAGTTCTTATATGGTTCATCGAACCATGGACCCCAAATAGATATAGGTCTGATAATTGTCCAAGTATAAGGCAGGTTTTTCTGTTTTCTAACAATCTCCTCCATTTTTACCTTGCTCAAACCATAAGGCGTAGAAGGATTGTAATCTGTATCATGTTTTGGTACATATCCCATTTCACAAACAAGCAAAGAAGAAGTAAATATTACTCTTTCAAGACAAGGAATTTCTTTAAAGATATCTAATAAATTCTCCACTCCTTCTGTATTTGCTTTGAAATCACTCAATTTTTTTTCATCTACACCAGTTTTTGCTGCCAAATGGACAACATAATTAGGCGAAAAATCTTTGATTATTTTTTTTAGATTATCCAAATCCAATAAATCACATTTTCTCCAAAAATCTTTTTGGGTAAGATTTCGCGGCAAATCAACATCTAGATTAATAAAATCATAATTTTTATCTTTTAATAAAAATTCAATGTAATTGGTCCCGATAAAACCGGAACCGCCCGTAATAAGTATTCTCTTTTTTTGATTTGGATTATATCTCATAATTTAGTATTTTACATTATTTTTTTTAATTTATCAATAAATAGCTTTCTCTAATTCAGATATAGTTTGTTGAACACATTTATCCCAGTTAAAGTAAGAAGCTCTTCTTAATGCTTTTTGACGCATTTCCTGTTTTTTTACTTCCGACCAATTTAAAGTTTCCAAGATTTTTTCAGTTAAAATTTTTGGATTTTTACCTGGATAAAAAAGAGCAGTTTCATTAAAAATCTCTGGCAAACAAGAACTATCACTGGAAATACAAAGACAGCCGTAAGACATTGCCTCTGTGGCAACCATTCCAAATGATTCAACTTGACTAGTCATTACAAACATTTGACAATTTTTATAACACCAAGCCATTTCCTTATCATTTAAATCCCCCGCCCAAATAACTTTTGAAGATAACTTATGCTTTCTCAGCCAATTTTTTAATCTTTGCCTGTAGCCTTCCATTCCGGGACTGATTTCTCCAGCAATCACTAAAAAAGAAGTATCCGAATAATCATCAGAAAGTTTTTTAAAAGCATAAAATAAATCCTCTAATCCTCTTGTCGGTCTAATTGAACCAGCTGTAAATAAAAATTTATTACTCAATTCTTTTGGAATAATTTCCGGCCTGCGAACATCTTTTTCAGGTAAATCTTTTCCGTGATAAACTAAACTGATTTTGTCACTTTCTATCCCGCAATATTTAATAAGAAAATCGCGGGCGTATTTAGAAGGAACTATAATTCTTTTTGATTTTTTAAATGATTTCTTACCTTCTGTTTTACGAACCCATATTCGAAACTGTTCAATCAAGGGATTATCGCCAATATTAACAAAGGGCTCCATATTTTGAATCATATTCACAATTGGCACATTTTTAAATTTTAAAAAGCGCTCTAAGGGAATAAATATGACATCAGGAGAAAATTCTTCTAAGTTATCAATTAATACTGAATCATGTTTATTAAAAAAAAACTGAAATGGCAAGCAATTCACAAATTTAACGTTTAGAAACGAACCAAGCCAATCTTGAATATTTATGGATTTTGGAAAAGCACAAAGTATACTTTCTATTTTAGGGTTCTTGGCCATTCGAGGAATAATATTTTGTAGATATTTTTTATATCCTCCGCTCATCCCACCGCCAGTTATATTAATAATAGCAATTTTCATAATATTTGTTTATTTCGCTACAAAATGCCCCAGGGATGAAGTAGCGAAACAAGGTTCTGTGAACATAGTGAGCAGGTTCTTATTTTAAATAAAGTTCCAATATTTTCTCCAATTTAAAAAAACGTAAATTCCAAGAATGCTTTTCAGCTTCTTTTAATCTGGCTTCTATTTTAGTTGAATCTTCTGGAAAATGGTCAAGAATTTTTTGGATTTTTCTCAAAAAATCTTTGTAATCTAATCCAATCTCAATAAATTCTTCAAACTTTCTTGCTTCGGGCATATTTACAGAAACAATAGGTTTTCCCGCAGCCAAATATTCATAAAGTTTAAGCGGACTGCAATGTTCAGCCACTTTGTCTCTTTTATATGGATTTATACAAACATCAAATGCCTTAATATAGAAAGGCAATAACTGATATTTTTTTCGACCAAGAAGATAAACGTTTTTTAAATTTTTAATCTTTTCTATCTCAGCAAGCCGGGCAATCGGTCCAATTAAAACAATAGACCAGTTTGGTTTTGTTACAGCTATAAATTTTATTAAATCTAAGTCAATCCAATACTGAATAGTGCCTATGAAACCAATAATTGGTTTAGGAATTTTTTTTATTTCTTCAGCAATAGACGTTTTGGGTAAAAATGCTTTTTTAAAGTGTTCTACTTCAACGCCATTAGGAATAAGATAAATATTTTTATTAAATTCTTTTTTAGCTTGAAATATTTTTTCATGAGTGACAATGATAAGTCCTACTTTTCTAATTAATTTTTCTTCTAATAGTGTTATTGTTTTTTGTTTAACTAAACCCTTACTTGCTGAAAATTCATCTACACAATCATAAATAGCTAACTTTTCTTTGAATTTTCCAACAAAATAATCAGAATATGGTGTATATGTCCAGAAAATAAGGTGTTGAAGGTTAAGCTTTTTCGCCCAGTACTTTAATAGTTTCAAAAGAAACCAATTATTTATCTTGTTTATAAAAAAATAAGTTTGGAAAAATGGTAAAACCAATGGTAAAGTAGCTACATGTAAATTTTCTTCAATTTTTCTCGGACCCTTTAACCATTGGAAAATTCTTTTCCAGTTTGATTTAATAATATTAAAACTTAAAATACTTGTTTGAGCTTCAATATATAAAACTCTATTTCCCTGTCTGGAAAATCTCTGCATAAATCTTTGCTTTCTTGTCCAAAGATCATTCCAATCCTGTGTTGAAATACAAATAATATTTTGATTTTTAATCATTTTGCTAAAATTTTCTTTTTTTTAATTATTTTAATGGCAGCCATAGACATTCCTAAAAAAACCCAAAAGTATAAATTAAAATGGTCTCCAAATGTAAAATATTGAACTGTCATGGCGATAAAACTGGCTAAAAATCCAAGACAATATGGATACCAAAAACTGTCCTTAACTTTTCCTAAAGTGCGCATTATTATTCGATAATAGACAGATACTAAAAAAATAAGAGACAAAAAACCTAAAATACCAGTCTCAACTAAAGTATTTTGAAATACTCCATGAGCGCTTACTAAGGCAGAAGAAGAAAAATAAGAAGCTCCATACCATCCATAATTGCCAATACCCACCCCTAAAATAGGATACTCTTTCCAAAGATCAAATATAAAAGAATAATAAGTCAATCTTGGCCCTGCTGAAAATCTGTGAGTAAATTCTTCAGAGATAGTTTGATAAACTCCTGGAGAATAAAAAAAGAAAAAAAGACCGATAATCAACGCAATTAAAAAAAAGATAGCAACCAATTTCAACTTATATTTTGTTTTTATCATTATCAATAAAAAAAACATACTAGCCAAAAAACCTATCCAAGCTCCTCTAGATTTTGTAAGAAACAAAGCAAACAGCATAATAAAAATTAAAATAGGAAACCATTTAACGTTTAAAAAAACTTTTTGAGTAGTCTTGCTTTTATTTTTAAAAATATACATTGTCAGCAAAAAAGGAATAACTGAAAGCAAATAATGGCCGAAATTAAGGGGCTCTTGAAAAGTAGCATGAGCCCTAAAAAGAGAAGGGTCAGTATAATAACTCACTCCATAGCTATGTCCACCAGTTGAAATAGCACTAGTTATATCTACAAAGGGCAAACCAAACTTAACAGCAAAAAACTGATAGACTCCATATATTGAAACGACTAAAGCTATTCCAATATAGGCCTTTAAGACCTTTTTTAATCTTTTCTTGTCAGAACAAAAATGAAGAGTTAGAAAATAAGCCGAAACAAAGAAAAATAAAAAAAGTAACTGTATAATAGATCTCAATTGAGTTCCCCTATAACCTGCTTCCTTTCCAAGCTCTACTAAGGGTGGAGAAGAAAAAACAGTCATCAGTAAAGAAAGAGTGGAAACAGCTAAAAAAATGAAGATGGGGATATTCAAGTTTGATTTAAAATGCAGTTTTCTTCCTGAAAAGAATAAACCCAATATAGTTATTATTAATAAAATATAACTTATTCGGATAGTAAAATCTGCTTCAATTACAAAAGCAGCCTCAAAAGGAAGAGTAATTATAAAAAGCAAAAAAGAGTAAAAAGGAAAACGAAAAGCAAAAAGAACTAATGCAATAAAAATTAACGCGGCAAACAACCATTGAATATATTCTATAAAATAAACTGATACTATACTTATTATTATAGCAACAATAAAAACAAAAAAAGCTAACGAAATATTTTTTTTTGATAATGAAGATAATAGTGTCATAAAAAATTATTTTATTTATTTTCTTTCTTCATATTTTTAGTTTCTCGTTATTTTCTAAAAAATCTTTTACCGTTTTTTTGATGCTGTCTATATCTGGCATAAAATTTTTAAAAGGAAGAAAAAGGGTCACAAATTCTGTAGGGGTTTCTGTAATTTTAGAATATTTAACTACTGGTGCTGGGATTTTTATTCCATAGCTTGGAGAAATCCAACTTTTTCTAATAGATAAATTTAGATCTTTAGTTTTCAGGGGAAAAACTGCTAAATTTAATCCAGAAACATTTTTAGTTCTAATAAACAATGAATTTTCAGAATCTCTCTCTAATGCTATTTGGGAAAAATGAAAATATAAATCAAAAGAATGTCTGCCCCTTCCCGTTAAAATATCTTTGATTATCCAGTAATTATCTTTTTTATTAAAAATTATTTGCCTTCGATGTATTACTGGGTCTCTTAATCTTGCATACCCATTATGTTCAGCATCTAAGATATCAAAATCTTTGTGAATCTCCCATTTGTTAATCTTAATTTTTGCGTCACTTCTAAGAGAAAATAAATTATTTTTAACAAATCTATTCTGTTCTTCATTATCTACAACTACTGTATTGTGAAAAACAGTAGAACGGAATTTATTCCGCCATTCTGGATATGAAGTATAAACATAAGTTCCTGGATCAACAATAAAGTCCCGACCATTTATTTGCAGTTCAAAACTCAAAATGTCATTGTGTTTATGATTGCCAAGCTCACCGGTTCCAACTTTATTAGCAGTAATAAACATATAATTATCATTATGTCGAATAATATAGTAACCACTATGAAAAAAACTTTTACTTTTAACTTCCGGGGATTTATAATCTTTCCAAATTTCGCGAGCCAAATCAAGCAGGTAGCGATGGTCATTAACAGTCCAATTATAATAATCATTAAAAATGTGAAGTCGTCCGTTGTCGTTATCGCCAAGTTGGGGTATTCGACCGTTTGGTTTTATATAATAAGCCGCGAAATCAAACATTTTTCTTAGTTTATTCCAAAAATAATCCGAAAGCTCTATATTATTTAATTTACAAAAAAGGGCCGAATAACCAAATAATTCAGTGACTAACCGGTGATAAGAAATAGAGTTTTCCCAATTACAGCCGTCTTCATTTACTTGTGTTCTTATTTCTTCCTCTAATCCCTTAATCCCTTTTTTTAGCCATTTTTTTGATTCCTTGAAATCAGGAAAAAAAATACCCAAATAAACAAGACCAACCAAATTAGATAAATAATGATTACTATGACCAGATTCTAAATGAGAATAAATAAATTTGCCGTGTTGATAAAGAGAATTAAGGAATATTTTAATAAATTTTCTATCCAATTCATCTAAATCCTTGATATATTGCCATATCAAACACCAATTACACGCTCTAATAGCAACCTCCATTGTACATTTCCAGTTGACTCCAAAACCATAGGGATTCTTTTTTATCCAATCTAAAATTTCTTCTTGAATTTCTTGGATATACTTCTTATTGCCTGTTAAATTATAAGCTTTAGCTAAAATCGGAAGATGATAAAAACGAGATAGTTCCCACGGTACTTTAATATCAAATCCTTTGCCAAATTCATACCTTATCAGCCAAGACGGTAACCAATAAGGCCAAATTTTTTTAGATTTAAAGTCCTGATGCCAGTTAATTTTTGACCCTAAATTAATCTTTCCAGATCCAAGTAAATCAAAATAGTGATTGCAAATTTCATCTGCATCTCTAATTATTTCTTTTAAAAACATACTTTTGGATAATTTGTCTTAATAGTGCTTTTTCTTCAGGTAAAATCTCCTTTAACAAAAAAATTAAAATAGAATAAATTACTACACCAACTAAAATTCCTAAAATTAAACTTACCAAAGCAGAGAAATGTAAATTATTTACTAAAAAATATATTCCTCCTCCCATAATTATTGAGGCAAAGATGCATTTTATTAACGTTTTCAAGGGAAACTTCCAAATGAAAAACTTTCTTGAAAAATAGATTTCTAATATTAGCATTACCGCATATCCAATAAGAGTAGTAATTGCTGCTGCTATATAGCCGTATTTTGGTATAAAGATAAAATTAAGTTCTAAATTAATTAAACCAGCGATTATCAAAGACCACATAATATATTTTGTTTTTCTGTAGAAACCTAATCCGTGACCAAATTTTTGAGAAAGTCCTAGAAAAAAAATACTTAAGGCAATAAAGGGAAAAATTCGATAACCCTCAAAATATTCTTGTCCGGTAAAGATATCAATTATAGGCTTTGACAGAACACTTAATCCTATTGTTGCTGGTAAGCAAACTATTAAAAAGTATCTTGTGAGTTTGCTTACAAATTCTTGGCTTTCCTTTTTTCCCTTTTTTTCCCAAATAGTTACCCCTATCGGACTCGAAGCTAATAGAAAAAAAGAAACGAGAAGTAAGATACTGTTTTCTCCGATTGCATAACTTGCTGAATAGATTCCTACTTCCTGGGCCCCTCGAAAAAATTCGAGTATATACCTATCAGATAAAGTTAATATCCAATAAGATAAGTTTCCAATAATTAAAGGAAGACTAAACTTTACCATTTTTAAGGTAAGAGGTTTTGAGATTTTTTCTTTTAAGTGAATTTTATCTACTACTTTTTTCCAAAGCCAAGGAATAACTAAAACTATACTTAAAATTACTCCTAAAAGTAAGCCCTCAACTCCAAGTTTAAAAATTATTACCAGAATTAATCCAAAGCCAATAGCAGTAATGCTTTTCCAAACTACAAAATTGCTATACCAACCTACTAGGCGTTTTATCCGAAGAAAAGCAAGCAGGGTTTGAAAAATGCTTAAAAAAATAAAAACTCCCAAACCAATCAGCATTAGATTATAAAAGTTCTGAGAAATATAATTTCTACCGATTAAAATTATTGCCAAAAAGAAAACACTTATAATAAAAATAGAAACAAAAAGCCATTTTAGTATTGTACTATAAAATGTGTTTAATTTTTTATCGCGTTCATAGGCAGGATAAAATCTAACGATTCCCGAACCCAACCAGCCAACAATAACCGTTAGCACTGTAATGATACTTAAAACTAAAATATAATTTCCGTAATCTGCTGGCGAAAAAAGACGAGTAATAATTGGGATACTAATAAGCCCTACTGCGGCGGGAATGATCTGCGAAGGAATATATTTAATCGTATCTTTCACAAGTGCTCGTATCATAATATTATTGAATGTTCTTTTTCATAATGTCTTTTCTAATTTATAATAGCTATACATATGATCAAATATAGGAAATTTTTTAACAAAACTTTTGTCTAAAATTTTGTTTTGAATTATGCTCATTACTCTTGTAAGATATTTATTCTTAAAATAATCAACCATACCGCCTCCGGTATAATATCTATAAATTAATTGAAAACCATATTTGGCTAAAAATTTATCCAACGAATTAGCAGTAAAGAAAAATTGATGCTCGGGAGGAGAATACATATGCCAACCCTCTCTTTTTATCTTTGCTTTTAAACTATTAGAATCAGAAGTCATAACGGCTAATACGCTTTCAGGTTTGAGAACAGATTGAATTTTATTAAACACTTTATGAATATCTATCAAGTGTTCGATTAAAGCATACATTGTAATAATATCAAAAAAATTTTCTTTTATCTCTATATCTTCTATGTTTTGCTGTAGAATATTAAGACCGTGTTTTCGACCAATAGCTGCGAGATCAGATAATTCTACCCCACACTTCTCCCAAGATTTAGGAGCATAATATAAAAAATTTCCTGTATTACATCCAACATCTAAAATTCGAATGTTCTTTTTTGGTAATAAATGCTTTAATATTTGAACCTCACTTTTCCAGTATTTACTTCCTTTATAAATATAATCATCATTAATGGCTCTATTTTTATATCTAAAATTGTAAAATTTTTCGTAATCAAAATTAGGATATTGATCATATTGAATAAATTTAAGTCCACAATCAAGACATTCATAAATATTCCATATCTTATCATCATAGTTTAAAAATGTTTGCTTTGAAAACAAAAACTGTGTTTTTTCTGAATCACATAATCTACATTTTATATTTTTAACCTTATCAATATTCATTATTTTTAGGATTAATCACTTTTCTATAAATTTTCAGTATTTTTTCAGAATTATCCTCAATTTTCACTGTCTTCAATCTTTCTTTATATTTTTCGTAATTATCTAACGCATCTTTCACTTTTAAAGTGAAATCATTCATATCTCGATTTTTAAATAAAATAGTGCCTTCGGGTCGAAGAACAATATTACTAGCTATAGAGGGTATCTTAAAATATAATGCTTCACGAAGTGAAACTGCATCTCCGTCGCTATTTGTTGGTCTTACAAACAAATCACTCTTTATAATAATCGGGTACATTTGATAAGGTTTGGTTTGAAATAAAAAATTATTCTCTATCCCCATCTCTATAATTCTATGCTTCATTTTATGAAAATAATTATAATCTCCAATATTTGGAAGACAAAAAATAAAACCAATTTGAGGATAAGTATTTTTTAAGTGGGAGCATAAATCTATACACATATCAATCCCATACAGATCTTGGTTATGATAAAAGTTTATCTTAAAAGCATTTGCAGAGATTATCGGATAGTGAACTTTTATGAAATTCCACATCTGGTTAGGAATTTCTTGATAATCTTCTTTTTTAATCACTGGGGGAATAAAAGCTGGAATTACTGTTATCTTTTGAGAATGAATATTTGACGATAAAAGTAGATTCTCTGTCTCTTTATTAGCGGCAATAACAAAGGATGTGTGTTTGAGCGCTAATATAATAATTTTCTTTTTAAACCAGCTTGCCAACTTTAAAGAATCCTCCAAACTCGCTCCCTGAATTGAAATAATTGTTTTTTTCCCTAATAGTCCCATTAATCCTATTACTACTCGCATCTTCCAATCCGAATTATGATAGTGAATTATGTTCTCTCTCGCGAAAAAGAAATATCTTAGTAGCCATCTCTTTACATTTTTGATACATATGATATTTTCCTTTATCAACTCATTTTGTCCTTTCAGATCATAAACTATACACTCATATTCTTTCTCTTCTAGTTGTCTTTTTAATCTTTGGATGTGAATAGCAATCCCCCCATAGGGTGGAGGATATGATCCAATTAAAGCTAATTTTATCTTTGACATATTTCTAGCTTTTTCTATATAAAATCTTTATTGAGAAAATCTTTGAGTACTTGTTTAATTTGGTCTTTTTTAAGTAAAGAGTTTGGATCATTTGAGATAAAAGTATTTTTTTTAGATTTTTTAAAGTTTATTTGATGATAATATTTCATATTAATTTTTTTTAATTGTAATGGTAATTTTAAAAGGATTTCATTTTTTTCCATTAACAATTTACCATCTTCCTTAAATAATAATTCTTCGTGCTTTTTTTCTCCCTCTTTAATCCCTGTTACGGTATAATAATCTGAAGGGTATCCCTTCAACTCTAAATAAGCCTCAGCTAATATGCTTATTTTGCAAGAAGGCATTTTAAAGATAAAAATCTCACTATTTTTAGCGTAATAAGTAGCGGAAAGTATTAACCTTATAGTCTGTGATATACCCATAAAGAATCTTGTCATTTCAGGATCTGTTATTGTAATTTTTCTTCCTTCTTTTAATTGATTCTCCCAAATTTCTAATACAGAACCTCTAGAATACAAAACATTACCAAACCTCACCATCCCAAATTCGGTATCAATTCCATTTCTTAGATTATATATGGCAGCTACAATTCTTTCTGCTAATAATTTACTTGCCCCCATAACGTTTGTTGGATTTACTGCTTTATCTGTGCTTATCAATATCATCTTTTTTATGCCGTTATTTACACATGCTTCAATGACATTTTGAGTTCCTATTACATTTGTTTTTACTGCCTCAAAGGGATTTCTTTCGCAAACTAAAACATGCTTCATAGCTGCCGCATGGAATACAATATCGACATTTTTCATAGCTTTTTCTAAAGATTCTCTATCTCTTATGTCTATAAAACAATATTCTATTTTTTTATTTTTGTTATAATAAATTCCGTAAAATAGCCCTGTTTCTCGATTGTCAATTACTTTAATGTTTTTCGGATTAAGTAATAGTAACTCCTTTACTATTGCTGATCCTATACTTCCCAATCCTCCGGTGATTAATATATTCTTATTATTAAAGTATTTTTTGATTTGCTTATTCATGTTTTTATTTTTTAATTTATTTTATGCTTTTAATATAAATACCAATCAATAGTTTTTTTGAGACCTTCGTCAAAATCTATGCAAGGTTTCCATTTTAACTGTTTTTTTATCTTCGCATAATTAAGGAAACTTCGAGTAATTTCATTTTTTTTAGGATAATATTTTGGCTCTATATTTTTCCCCAAAATTTTTGAAATTTTTTGAATAACCTCATTTAGGGTAATCTCTTGAGAACTACCAACATTAAAAATTCCTATTTCCTTACTTTTAGCAGATATTAGAAACGCTCTTATTACATCTTCTATAAAAATGAAATCGCGAGTCGTTTGGCCATGGCTATAAATTATGGGCGATTTGTCTTTTTTAATTCTATTTATAAAAGAAGGGATTGCTCCACTTTCCCATTGTCTAGGTCCATATACATTACTTAATCTTAAAATTATAAAATTTAATTTATGGGACTTATAATATTCTTCTAGAAGCCTTTCAAGAATTAGATTTGCCCGACCGTAAAGTGATGATGGATGAGCTGGATAATCTTCTGAAGTAGGTAAAATTTTTGCACTTTCGTAAATTGCTCCACCTGATGATGCGAAAATTAATTTTTTAATCTGAAAAGTATGAGAGTAATCTAAAATCTTTTTAAATCCTTTTATTACATCAAAGCCATTTTCAAACAAGGGATCGCTAATTCCTCTTCTTAAATGGATTGGACCTGCTAAATTGAAAACGAAATCAGGTTTTTCTTCCCGAAAAATCTTTTTAACTAAGGGGGAAGAAATATCAAGATTATATATTTTTACTTGAGAAGGTAGTATGTTTTTTGAGCTGGCAGAAAAATGATCTATCACTACTACATCATTCTTGTTTTTTATTAATGCTTCACTTAAATGAGATCCGATAAATCCTCCTCCTCCAAGAATTAAATTTTTTTTAAACCTAATATTCATACTTACTTATTTTTTAATCTCCGAATTTAATTGGTAGTTTTTGAATTAAAAATCGGTATTTACCACTTTGGGTGCGTGGAATAGTGTTTACATATACAAAATTTATATCTAGCCCACTACTAACAGCTCTTTGCATTTTAGAAAGAATTTCTTGTTCATCATCAATTGAATATTGTGGGGTTTTCACTATTTTCACTGTTACCTCTCCCTCCTTCTCTTGAACAAGTTGTATTTCTCTTATCTTAAAAAAAGCTTCAAAATGCTGTGCGAATATAAGTGCCGTTAACGTAATAAGCCTATTATCTTTAGTGACCACTAAATCCTGCAATCTACCTTCTACTTTAGTTAATAGCGAGTAATTTCTCCCACATTCACATTTTGTATTTGAAGGTGTCGCCAAATCCATCGTACGATATCTTATAAAAGGACAGGCAAAATTATTAAATCCTGTAGCTACGATTTCACCCATTTTGTTTTCACCAGTCACTATATTGCCCTTTTTATCGATAAGCTCAACAAATCCATATTCGGGAAAAATATGATAGTAAGTACTTGTTTCACATTCTCCAGCTAATACTACCATCTCTGAATGCCCATACCAACTATAAACCCGGCATTGAAATACCTTCTCTAATAACTCTCGCTGCCAAAAATATAAATTTTCTGAACCACACAGTAATGTTCTAACGGTAGAAAATGGCTCAATATTATTTTCCTCCATAAATCTAGCTAGAATGGTGATTACTGAAGGATAGGCCTGAATAAAATCAGGTTTGAACTCTCTGATTTTGGCAATATATTCTGGCAATGTCTCGTCAGTTATATGGTAGGACGAAAGAATAAGATCTTTGTTTCTTGGATCGTATTCCCAAAACTTATTTTTACTAGCGAAGGGAACTATATTACCTCTTAGCACCACTGACCTATCACCTATTTTAAACCCAATTCTATTCCACTGAGTAAGTATAAAAGCCCATTCCTTGGCTTCAGATACCTCCCTTTCAAGATAAAATCCCAATGGTATGCCAGTAGAGCCACCTGTGGTTAGATATTGTAGTTTAGATTTAGGATAATTACGAGCTACCAGGTCTGGCAAGTTTTCCCGAATAATCTCTTTCGTCAAATAAGGCAGTTTCGTTAAATCACCAAAATCCTGGATGTCTTTTGGCTTTAATTCTCTTTCGTCAAATATTCTTTTGTAATAAGGCACATTTTTGTAGGCGTGATGCAAAAGTTTGCTTAGTTGCTCCATCTGATACTCTTCTAATTTTTCTCTGCTCCACCACTGCGATTTCTGAAGGAAATTATAGGTCTCCCAAAATACTTCGCCTAATCTTATTTTAGGAGGAATGAACCCATAAATATGTTTTATTCCTTGTTTTATTGGATAAGGAAGTTTTCTTATTAGATCTCGCATATAGTTATATATTATTCTTTCCGCCAAGAACTATTAAATTAATGTCTTCAAGTTTGTTTTTATCTAAAAAATTACGGGTATCTACTATATTTTTTACTGCGTATTTTTTGAAATCCACTTCTTTATAAAAATCATGATTAGTAACTAAAACTGCGCAATCAGAGTTTTTTAAAGCTTCTTTTATGTTTAATAATTTATAGGGAAAATTCTTAATATAAGGATCGTGAATTTTTACCTGCCAACCCTTTTTTTTGGCAAGTTTTATTATTTTTAAAGCCGGGGTCTCCCGCCAATCATCAATATTGGCCTTGTATGCAGCTCCTAAAATAGTGATGGTGGGCTTTTTAATATTTTTTACTGTCTTAGAAATAAGGTTTATTACATAATCAGGCATTGAATCGTTAATAGTTCTAGCCAGTTTTATCGCTTGGGTACCATTATCATCTTTTCTTACTAAAAACCATGGATCGATTGCTAAACAGTGCCCTCCCACTCCAGGGCCTGGCAGATTAATATTCACTCTTGGATGCAAGTTAGCTAGCTTTATTGCTTCCCAAACATTTATTTTTATTTTATCGCAAAGTTTTGCTAATTCATTAGCAAAAGCAATATTAACATCTCTATAAGTGTTTTCAATGATTTTTACAAACTCAGCAGTAGTAGTATCTGTTAAATAAATTTTTCCTTTTACAAAAGATGAATATATTTCTTTTGTTAAATTACTTGATTTTTTATCAATCCCGCCAATAACTCTATCGTCTTCTACCATTTCTTTTAAAGTTTTCCCGGGAATTGCTCTTTCCGGAGCATGTGATAGATAAATTCTATAGTTTTTATGCCTTTTTTTAAAAATTGGCAGAACAATTTCTTTAGCTGTACCAGGAGGTATTGTTGATTCAATAATTATTAAATTTTTATCATTTAAAATTTTATTTATATCCTCAGCTGCTTGTTTCACAAATCTTAAATCAGGCTTTCTATTTTTAGTAATTGGTGTTGGAACTGAAATTATAAATACATCTGCCTTTTCCGGAACCAAAGAAAAACTAAGGTTTTTTATCGCTTCTTTAAAAAGTTTAGGAAAACCAGCTTCTTGAAAAGGAAATTTTCTTTTAATTAAATCGTCAATTTTATTTTTATTCGAATCAACTCCAATAACTTTATAGCCCGCTTTAGCTAAAAAAAGAGCTGTAGGTAACCCTATATAACCAAGACCAAGAACACAAATTGTTTTATTCTTTCTCATTTTTTTTGAATAATATTTATTATTCTTTCCCCTGTCTTACCATCACCAAAAGGTTGCTTCCAAATTCTTTTTATATTCAACATTCTCTTGGTATTCTTTAAAATATTTTGAGGATCAGCTCCAACTAAAATATTACTTCCTATTTCTATAGTTTCTGGTCTTTCAGTATTATCTCTTAAGGTAACGCAGGGAATCTTTAATATACAAGTTTCTTCCTGGACAGCACCGGAATCGGTTAAAACTAGCCTTGCATTTGACTCAAGCTGAAGAAAGTTCAAAAATCCAATCGGCTCTATTATCCCTATTCCTTTCGGAATTTTTAATTTAAACTTAGATATCATTTTTTTAGTGCGAGGATGAATTGGATAAACTACTGGTAAATTAAACTTTTTATAAATTAAATCTAATCCTTTAAGAATCCCTTTTAATTTTTCTTTTTTATCAACATTTTCTGGACGGTGAAGAGTTAACAAAAAGTAATTTCCTTTTAATAATTTTAAATCATCTAAAATACTTGATTTTTCTTTAGCCAAATCCAAGCCTTGATATAGCGCATCAACGATTGTATTACCAGTAATAAATATCTTTTTATCAGATATTCCTTCGTTAATTAAAATTTCTTTTGCTTTTTTTGTCGGCGCAAAAAGAAAATTTGAACAGTGGTCGGTCAGAATTCTATTAATTTCCTCAGGCATTTCTCTAAAATATGAACGAAGACCTGCTTCTATGTGTCCAACTTTTATATGGAGTTTTACTGCCGCTAAGGCTCCGGAAATGACCGAATTGGTGTCCCCTTCTACTAAAACTATATCTGGTTTTTCTTTTATTAACACTTTCTCAATTCTAATCAACATCTTTCCCGTTTCTTCTCCGTGAGTTCCTGAACCGACTTTTAAATTGTATTTGGGTTGAGGTAATTCTAATTCTTGAAAAAATATCTTATCTAAATTTTCTGAATAATGCTGGTTTGTATGAAGAATAAAAAAATCAAGACGCTTTTTTTGACATTCCCGAATTACTGAAGCCATTTTGATTATTTCTGGCCGAGTTCCTAAAATAATTGCAATTTTCATAATTTCCTCAGTGAAATTACCACTTTTCAATGGTTTTTATGGCTTTTCTTTTTACTTTTTGATATGCCTGAACTGCCTTGTTTTCAACTTTTGGCGAGACCAATCTTAAAATTTCCTTGCCCCAGATCCTATATCTGCCGCCAACTTTGTTAGCTTTAAGAATGCCATTTTTTAAATGACGCTTAATAGTGCTTTCGCTTATTTTTAAAAAATCGCGAGCTTCCTCAGTTGTATATACTTGATCTGGTTTTATTTCAGGCATTATATTATTGTATCAAAAAGTGTCAATAGGTGTCAAGGGTGAGCTGATAAGTTAGTAAGCTAACTTATTCTTGAACCATTCCACGGTTTCTTTTAATCCTTTATCTAAATCATATCTTGGCTGCCAGCCAAGCTCTTTTTTTGCTTTTGAACAATCTAAACAGCTTGTTTTCTGCTCCCCTGGCTTTTCAGGAACATGAATTTCCTTGCAATCTGAATTAATCAACTTTCTAATTTTTCTAAAAATAGTATTAACATCTGTTTCTTGAGCAGTTCCAATATTGAAAATTCCAATTTTTTTCTTTTTGAAGGCTAAAATACCTGCTTCAACCACATCATCAACATAAACATAATCTCTGGTCTGTTTGCCTGAACCATTTATAATCGGTTGTTTGTTTCCAAGCATCTTATCGCAAAAAATAGCTATTACTCCTGCCTCTCCTTTTGAATTCTGCCTTGGACCATAAACATTTGATAAACGCAGGGATACATAAGGCAGACCAAAAACTTTATAATAGTAATTAAGATATTTATCAAAAACTAACTTTTCAACTCCATAAGGCGAAAGCGGCATTTCAGGATATGTTTCTGGAGTAGGAATAATGTCAGCGTCACCGTAAATAGCACCGCCGGTAGAAGTAAAGATAAACTTAGACACAGATTTACGCGGATTTAACTGATTTATACGGATAAAATTTTGAAGAATATTAAGGGAACCTAAAATATTGATTTTGGCATCCTCTACGGGATTTTCAACTGATTTTCTTAAATCAATCTGGGCTGCCAAATGAAAAACTGCTTCTGGCTTTTCTTTCTTAAAAACATCAGAAACCTTTGGATTTCTGATATCCAGCTTATAAAATTTGGCTTTTGGATTAAGATTTTTTTTGCTTCCAGTAGATAAATTATCAATAACTATTACCTTGTGTCTCTCCTTTACTAATCTATCTACAAGATGGCTTCCTATGAACCCGGCTCCGCCTGTAACTAATATCTTCATAATAAAAAATTTGCTTTATTTATTTCTTTTTTATATCATAAAATAATATGGAAAACAATGTTAATGAAAATAAATTTAAATTAGTTTACTTAATCGGCTTTCTTTTGATTTTGACTTTGCCGCTTTGGAATTTACCGCCATGGTTTTCGCCCCCTGATTGGGGAAAAACAATTGTTTTCAAGATTGTTTTATCTGCTTTGATTTTTTTGTTTATTTACCAAATACTTTCTAAAAAAGATTTTGCTGCTGATATTAAAAATAAAATTTCAGGATTTTCATTACTATCGCCATTTTCTGCTTTAATCGCACTCTTTGGAGTTTTTTTCTTAGCCACAATATTATCTCAAGAACCCTATTTTAGCTTTTGGGGTTCGCCTCATCGCTCTGGCGGATTTTTAAATTTCGGTTTTTGTATTATTTTCGCTATCTTAGCTTTTTTTATCTTGAAAGACAGAGATTGGAAAAAAATATGGATTTTTAACATAATTATTGGAATTTTGGTCTCTTTTATTGCAATTTTCCAACTTTACGGACTTTTTGAAAATATTTTAATCCCTTTTGATGGACGGCCTCCTTCTACAATCGGCGGACCAACATTTTTAGCTATCTACCTTATATTATTAAGTTTTTTAACTCTGGCTTTTGGAATTAAAGATAGAAATCTGTTTAAAAAAATCTTTTATTTCTCTTCTTTTACATTATTTCTCTTTACTATCCTTATTGTCACTCAAACAAGAGCTGCTTTTATTGGTCTTTTTATAGGTTTTGTATATTTCTTTTTATTCTATCCTGCTAAAAGCAAAAAAATCATTCTTGTTAAAATCTTAGCTAGTTTAGTTTTAATTTCAGGCATCTATGGTCTTTATTATGTAAACACTGCTTCAGAACTGCCTCAATTTATTCAAGAAAACAAATTATTAAAATCAGCTGTGAGCAGATTGTCAATTGAAAGAGCTTTAGATGACCCGCGCATCTCTGGCTGGAAAATCAGCTGGCAGGCGCTGAAAGACAAGCCAATCATTGGTTATGGACCGGAAAACTTTTCTATCGGTTTTGACAAATATTATGACCCTACTCTGCCCAAAATTGACGAGGCATGGGGTTCCTGGTGGGATAGGGCTCATAATTTTTTCCTTGATATTAGCACTAATACTGGTATTTTAGGATTGATTGTTTATTTGTCACTTTTTGGGGTCTTAATTTATGAACTGCAAAAATTAAAAAAAAGAAAACCAGAAAATCTAATAATGTATCATGGTATTCAGGCAACTTTTTTAGCTTATTTGGCTGCTAATTTCTTCAGCTTTGACACTTTCTCTACATACTTAATTTCCTTTCTTCTAATCGGTTATTGCCTAAGTTTAATAAACCAGCCAAATGAAATGGAAATCAGAAGTGTCCAAAAACTCACGATCGTGAAAATTTGGACACTTTTAAAAAAATACAAAAAGGCAATTATTGTTATTTTATTTTTATTCCTAATCTGGTTTATCTGGTTTAATATAAGCGCTTTTCAGGTTAATAAAAATCTAAAACTGGCTGGATATTATTCAAACGAAAAAAACTTTGAAAAGAGCTTTGAGTACATAGAAAAAGCACACAACAAACACAGCTTTATAGACAATTATGCCGGCTTGAGATATATTGACGTTATCAGCGCATATTTTAAAAACGCAAATCCTTCCCCCCAGGAAATAACTGAAAAAACTAACAAAGCAATAGAAATTTTAAGGAAAAATATAACTATTCGCAAAAATTATGCCCGTTCTTGGCTTTTATTAGGCGCTTATCTTAATATATCTTTGGAAACGCAAAAACATTCTCCTGAAGATTTTGAAAAAATAAAGCAAGAAGCAAATTCTGCTTTTGAAAGAGCTAATCAATTAAGCCCGAAAAGGCAGGAAATCATTGCTGAATGGGTAAAAACCGACTTACTGTCTCATAACTTCCAGCAGGCAGAAGAAAAGTCACAGATGTGTATTGATATAAATCCAAAGTTCAAGGATTGCTTTTGGATGATGGCTTTAACCCAGGCATATTTAAACAATATTGAACAAGCAAATGAAAATATAAAACTTGCTTCTAAAAAAGGTTATCCTGTAAATAATGAATTATCCTTGCTACATTTGTCTAAAGCTTATTATTATAATAAAAACTATGCAGAAATGGTTGCAGTGTATGAAAAGCTAATCAAACGAAAACCTAATTATGTTTCATACCGTCTCAACTTAGCCATTTTATACAAAGAAACAGGCAAATACAAAGAAGCAAAAAAACAAGCCCTAAAAGTAATAGAACTTGACCCAAATCTTAAGCCGCAGGCAGAAGAATTTCTAAGAACCCTGCCTATTTAACAATTCATTGATTTTTGCGCGCGTGGAAGAACCGACAAAACCAGTTCCATTTTCCAAGCCAAGCGGTTCCAATATCTCTGATTTATATTTTTCTTGAAAGCGGATAACCGCTTTTTTTGTTAGAGAGAGAAAATTGCCTGTGACCAACCCTTCCGGATAAACATCCTGGCCCTGTGATTTTAAAAACTCTTGAAGGCAGCTCACTTCATTGTTGTCCAGAAAGCCGAAGGAAAGATTGTTTTCTATGTTTTGGCAGGTTTGGTTATATTCATTTTTATTTCTCTCTGCTAAAATAGCATTTATTTTTGCCTGAATCATGGCAATTTGAGCTTGTAATTCAGCAATTTGTGCAAGAAGCGCCTGCCTTAATTCTGCTTCTTCCTGCTCCGGTGTTCTCTTTACTGTTGACAAAGTAAAAGAATATTTATAGGAATCCTCTTCGCCGTTAAAACCGGCTGTTTTTTCCTGGACTGAAGGAAGAAGAAATAATGATTTATTCTTTGTCCCGAAATCAGAAACATAAAGAACAGCTTTGTTATCATCGTCAAATTCAATAAAACCAATAGAAAACTCATCATCTGTTGACTCTATCAAATAAGGCACTATTAAATTAGTCCCTGAATTATCTTCAAATTCAACTTTTAAAGCATCTTTGCCTCCAATAATCTTATGCCAGTTCCCTGCCCAATCCTTAGTGGTATCACTTACAGAAAGAGTTGTCTCGCCTTTTTTAGGAAGAAAAATAATACGGGGTGAGATTTTTAAATTTCTTAAATTATCATTTAAATAACAATACTCTTCTCCGAGCTCACAATCATTGATTAAAACAGTAATTGTCCAGTCAGTAAATACATCTGAAAAATCCTTGTCAAAACCGTTTTTTTCCAAAGCATAGTTTAAAGAGGCAATGCCTGTTTTTGACGAGGTAAGCGAATCAACTAAAATCTTTATACCATAATGGTCAACCAAGTATTGGGTAAAAAGATTGACAACCGCATAGTCAGATTTTTCATTAAGCCATTCTGTCAAAGAATCGCCAGGAGAGTTTAAAAAACTTCTTACTCTTGCGGACAAATTGCTGTTTTCATACTCATCATCATAGCCCAAAAAAGTGGAAGTATGGTCAGCCCTTGCTTCATTGAGCCATATTTCTTCAGAAATTCCATAGCTGTTATCTTTCTGGTTAAAAGTGATTAAATGCATAAATTCATGCGCCAAAAAACCTTTTAGATTCGCGCTGTCAATAAAATCAGAGCTAAGATATACCATTTCCCTTTCATTTGATGCTGGCACCAGGGCTTTTTCATACTCATCTCCAGCATTAAAATAACCGGCTATATCATTAATCATCTTATGAATTAGCACTGTAATATGCCCGTCATTATCAATTCCTGTGTTCCATTCTATGCCAAAAGTTGGAGTCATTAATGGATAAATCTGTTCTTCAAACTCTTCTGCTAATACATCTAACTTTTTTCTCTTTTCCTGTTTTTGGACATCATTCAACTGGTTCCAGTATTGGTCGTCAATATAAAAATAAAGCTGGGAGCTTCTCTCTCGCAAAGTGGCTGAAATCTGGTCTCTTTCTTGCGAATCATATAAAGAATCAATAAAAAAATCAATGTTTTGGCCAATATAGTCAGCTGAAACAAAAAAAGGAGAAAGGCAAAACGCCAATCCAACAAAAAATATTTTTACTGAATTATTTGTCTTCATTATTACGTGATTTGCTCTTGAAGTTTTTGAATTAATTGAGTTATAAGTTCAATAATCTGCTGCTGGATTTCTTTGATTTTTTCTTTAAGCTCATCGGCTGTCATTGGTGTAATAGGTTCTGGTTCTGGCTCTGGCTCTGGTTCCTGAATTTCTAAAACAACTGTTATAGCAATTGCTTCTTTTGGTTCTTCTGTATTGTTCCACCAATCTATAGCTCTTGTTTTGATATTGTAATCTCCTTGTGCTGGATCTTCCCAAACATACTCCCAAGTAAAACCGGTCTCAATGCTAGTTTTCGGATTTGCTAAAACCCATGTTTCTCCATTGTCAAAGCTGATTTCTACTTTTTGCACAGAAGAGCCGCCAGTATCAGTGCTTTGTCCTTGAATAGTAAAATCCTGTTCAGCTAAAATTTCCTGGTCTTGTTCAAGATTAGTTATCAAAGAAACAGGCGCTTCTTCATCTTTATTTTCATCCAGCTCTACAACATAACAACGGACAATATTGGAAATTCCTGAACTGCCGTCATTATTAATCGCTTTCATTGCAAAAAACAAAGTAGCATCATCAGGCAAGCCATAAACTATGGCCTGTGTGGTTTCAGCTTCCCAATTCTGGGAAAATTCTGTTGCCTGGCTATAATTTGAAGCATTAATATTGGATAATGAATATTTTACCTCCCAACTGGTAGGACTGTTGCTTGGTATGACCCAACGCAGCCAAACGCCATTATTAACCTTGCCTTCAATGCACCTTAAACCAGTAATAGCGCTCGGCGCTGCCGCGCTGACTGAATTTGTTATTAAAAAAATACAACTAAAAATTAATAAAAAATAAAATAATTTTAAGTAGTTCATATTACTTAATTATATAATAATTCAAGAATCCATGCAAACTAAAAAGCCGTCCCAAAAGGAACGGCAATTTAGTTTCCCTACAAGGAAAGGAAAATAGTCGTTACAGATTTATGGTAATTGTATTAGCTTCTGATTGAATGCTCCAGTTATCTCCGCCGAAACCAACTTCACCGTCTGTTATAGTCACATCAGTGTAAGCCGCTATATACCATTTCTGGCTCAAGTCAACTGTTCCCCAATCAGAATCAGTAAAGTCAACTCTTAATTCAATGGTCTTAGGAACGCCGACTTCAACAGTCAAATTAGTGCTAATGCCTGAAAAAGCAATGGTTCCATCCCCCTGAGTAAGAACACGACTAGTGGTTAGTTGTGTGCCATCTCCGTCATAAAGCTTGAACAATGTTGCGTCAGTGGTTCCAGTAATAGCAGTTGGTATTCCACTATCAGTGGTAAATGTTATAGCTGTTATAACAGCGTTTTCCAGTTCAGCGTCCATATTTGCAACATCCCATTTACCAACAACTGTGTTGCTTGTTGGGCTGATTGTCCCAGAAGGCGAATCAGATGCTTTAGTTATTTCTACCACTTTAGTATCTAACTGGAATGTACCTCCGCTAAATGGAGAACTAATAGCAAAATCAATAACAGCGCTAGCGTCTGCGTCTGTTCCACTCTCAATACCAGTCAAGGTCAAAGAAGTAGTAGCGGATACGGTCAAATGGAAATTACCAACATCAGCAGTGCTTGTAGGATTACCTACTAATAGAACTGTTCTGTAGACATTCTTTTCAAAAAGAATATCATCGTCCCATGTGTCAGAATCAAAGGTGAATACACTACTCGCTTCTGAAACTGAATCAGTTAAGGCAGTAGTAGGAGTTCCATCGACATTGATATCATCAGCAAAAATCCTTAAAGCACCAAGTTTGCCAGTAGTTGATGGAGTAACAATCAAATCTTTTAGCTTCATATTCTCTCTAGTTGCTCTAATCTTTAAAGCACCTAAAACAACATTAGCGCTTGGAGTTAATACACCTTGATTATAATGGGTCAAGGTCTTGTTAGTGCTTGCCGCGCTTGTAAATGTTCCAGCAGCATAAATCTTAATCGCAGTGCTGGCAACATCATTAGTAGAAGAAATGGTTTCCCCAGAAGACATACCAGTTCCAGAATAACCACTAAAAGTAATAGTTATCACATCATCATTAACATCCAAATTAGTAGTAATTCCTCTAACAGCTAACTTCTTAGTGGTTCCAGCAGGAACAGTCCAAGACAAAGAATACACTTCTCCAGGAGACACGGTCTCAGCATTTACGGTTAATGTAGCAGTAGAAACCCCGCTAAAACCAGTATCAGTTATTTCATAAAGACCAACAGAGCTTAAATAATTAGTAGAGTCAATATCAGGGGTACCAGCAAACAGAATATTAATGGTATCAAATATTACATCCTCTCCAGTTGCTTTTACATCAAACACAGCCAAAGTTTGAGGGCTGGTTGATTGAATCATAAAAGCATCCTGTCCTTGAGGATGGCTGGCAGACATTGAAACAGATACTGTACCTGTTCCAATAGTAACTGTGTCAGCAGTAGTTGTTCCAGTGCTGGAGATATTTACTCCAGAAGTAGCTCCATTACCAACTACAGCGCCAGCAGCAATTGCCATTAAAATTGTTCTGTTATCACCGCTTGCAATATCAGCAATCAACTCAAAACTCTGGGAATAACCTTTAGTTAGAGCTACTGGAGAAGTTAGATTGAAAGTAACTTTGTCATTACTGCCTAATGTTTCAGCATCAGTAACTGCATCTCCGCCGATTTTTCTAACTTTAAGATTAGAAATATCAGAAGCAGAAATAGTTCCAGTATTGGTGAAAGTCATCTGGTTAATTGTTACATCTTCGTTAGAACCAGCAGAAACAGTGAATTTCTCTAAAACAACCTCGGTTTCTCCAATTTTAGCAGTGCTTTTTGGTAGAGAGCTGTATTCAGCTATAGTCAAGGTTCCAAGAGAACCAGCTGGCACAACAGTAAATACTTCACCTTTTACTGGAAAATCGCCAGTAAAGGTTGCCCCGTTTATTGCATCAGCAGAATCAATACCCATTTGAATAGTGGACATTGTTGTTCCAGAAGCGTCAACATTAACAGCAACGCTTAAAGTTCGGCTTCCTGCCTGTGCGATAGTTAGTTGAGGGACAATTACAAAAGTAGCTGTTCCTCCAACTAAATTCCTTTCTGTGGCTATTTCAACGTCATTTTCGTCAAGAATCTTGACTTTGGCAATAGTAGTAGTGTTTGTTTCAGCAGTTCCGTAATTCTTTAGTGTTAAACCATTAATGGTTGTAGCTTCATCTTCACTGCCGTAAATAATGAATTTGGTTACTGTGTTTAAAGCAGAACCTTTCATTACGTTAGCAGCAACTGGTGTTTCGTCAGAAAGCACAACGCTTAATGGTTCAACCACTCCTGCGTCTTTACAACTTGCATCAGCTACACATTGACTGGTTGCTGCTCCTTCGCAAACATCAGCTGCAGCTCCTGTTTCTGGAGTACAAGTTCGAGTTTGATTCATCTGAGTAGCAGAACAATCTCCACCACCGCAGACATCATCTACCCAAGCAGTACAATTACAGCCAGTAGGAGTTACTCCACTGACTAAAAGCTCATTTAACTTTGTTCTGGTTGTTGAACCAACATAACCGGTTCCAGAAGTTAAACCCCAAGAAGCTAATACTTCATCAGCATATAGTTCCTGGAATTTGATTACTCCTGCTTTGGTCAAAGGACCAAAATAAGAAGTTTCATTTCCTGGAGAACCAGCTCCAGTTGTACCTAACTTTGTTACAGAATCAGTGTTTAAAACAATCTGTAAACATTTAACATCGTCGCCAGTCATTCCTACACTAAGATTGCGGTCAAAACTGGTAATTGTACAACCTTCAATGGTACCTGTTGTGCCGCTAAGACCAGCCAACTGCGTCTGCAAATCAGCTAATTGAGCTAATAATAGGTCAATTTGAGCCTGCAGATCTTCAGTAGTTGTTGCTTGAACTGGCATAACAACCAAGCCCATCATCATTGACGCGCAAGCCAAAGTTGTAATACTAGCAATAATTTTTTTCATTTTAGACATTTATTAATTTTTCTTTAATATTCTTATCTTGTTTTTTATAAAAACAAGTAATTCTATTAAAGATTTTTATGTTTTTATTCTTTTATAACTATTATCGACCTTATGACATCTTTTGAATATAAAGAATTCTTTTTAGCTTTTAGCAAACATTCAGAAGATGTTTATTAATAGTTCTTTTCTTTGTTTTCTTTTCTTTTTGCCGACCTTTACCCCGTTAAACGGGATAAACAACTTTTAAAATAGTTGTTTTTAAAAAAATAATATAAGCTATTTTTTAATAGCTGATGCTTCAAACAATACCTTCCAATCTTGTTTCTATTCTATCTAATCTTGTCTCCATCCTATTTAATCTTTCAGTATGATCAATTAACATTACCCCATGTCTATTCAGAACCTCTAACGTCTCTTGATGTTGTTTAGTATTCTCATCAAAGCTCTTATTTATCATCCCGCCTAAATTTTCTTCAACTTTATCTAAATCTTGTTTTGTTATATTCTCGTTTGCCATATATCCTTAATAACTTAAAAGTAAGATTTTTTCAAGTGCTTGCTGAAAATCTCCTTGTCCAAGCAGCTCTTCTGCTTCATTTAATAATGTCTCTTGCTCAACATTCAAGGTTTTCCCCTCTAAACTTTTTATCTCCTGCTCTACCAAGCTCTTATAATAATCATTCATTGACTCGTCTAACTCTTCGCTGTCAATTTTTACAGCTAATATCTCTTCTACTTTTTCTTTCTGTACTTCTATGGCTTCAATTTTCTCTCTTACTTCTGCTGTAACAAGTGTATTTTTCAATGTTTCAGCTACTTCTTTCATAGCTTTTTCCACTTCTTGAACAGCTGAAGCAAGGTTTTTACCTCTATTTTCTTCAGCTATTATTGTTAATTCATTTAATTTTCTTTGTGTTAGATCTAATTGAGCATTAGTCCTGCCTTCTTCAGAAGTTAGGCTCAACTTAGTTTTCTCGCCAATTTTCTTCACTGAATAAAGCAAATCCCCGGGTAAAGCGTTTTCAGCAAAGCTGAAAACCGTGAATAACAAACAAAAACAAAGAGCCGTTGCAAAAGCCGGCTTTAGATAAGGCCTAACATTAAAAACTGAAATAAATTGGGAAATAAAAGATTCTTTTACTTTATTATCTTTATTATCGCTCAAAATCTGATTTTTTGTCAAAACAACCCAGTCCTGACTGGGTTTGATTTCTTGTAGTTTTTTTAATTTTTTAATGAGTTCTTTTTCGGTCATTAGACCTAAAAATACAAAATTATTGCTTCTTTCTATAATATATGACGCATTTTAAGCTCTTTTGTTACACCCCCTCCTCCCTAACTCAACTCTTTTTTAAGGGCTTTTAAGCCGCGATGAAGCATAACCCGAATCGTGCCTTGCGGCTTATTCATCATTTTAGCAAGCTCTGGAACAGATAAATCATCTAAATAATGGCAGATAATAATATCCTGATACTCTGGTTTAATGTTATTTAAAGCTAATTTCACGCTGTTGATGTCAGACATTAACAAGCTTTTTTCTTCTAAATTAGGCTGATTATCCTCTATTTCCTTGCAATTTTCTATAGAAACCAGCTTAGCTTTACTATTTTGACGATAATGGTCAGCAATCAAATTCCTGGCAATCTGATAAGCAAATGCTTGGGGATTTTCAATATTATTCCCTTTATTCAAACTCTGCCAAACCCGGGTAAAGACCTCTGAACATAGGTCTTGAGCTATTTCTTGAGAACTAACCTTTAAAAAGACAAAACGGTATATTTTATCAATATATTGATCGTATATTTTACTGAATTTTTCCTCTAAATTATCCATAAAATTGATGATTTGTACTTTTGTCGTATCAATGTCGTATCATTTTCAATTTTGTCGTATCAATGTCGTATCATTTGTCATGACATTATACTAATTCATAGAATGTTTTGTTAAAATCGTGATGCGCTTTTACTAAACCCTTATTTGCTAAAAAACCTAAATCTCTTTGAATGGTTCTTTTACTAATTCCTGGAAGACTATCTTGAATTCCCTGCACCTGAATTTTTTGTTCTTTGCTAATAATATCTAATATCCGCTCTTGACGTTGCAAAACCCATTCCCCAATATTCTCTTCTTCGTTAATCTTTTGAGGTTCGGTTTCAAAAGATTCTTCTTTTTTTAATTCATTATATATTTTACCATATTCTCTCTGAAGCACTAAAAAATTAGTTGGGCTTGATAATTTTTTAACTATAGCTATTTCAAAATATTTTTTAAGATCTTCTATATTTTTAACAATTTCCCTGTCAAGTTCATCTGCATTAATGCCTAATTCCTTGCTGTTCTGTAAAAATAATAAATCATTTAAAATCTCATTTACCATTGTCCTTATCTCTGCTCTCAATGGATCTTGTTTTGGAAAAAGCTCTGTCACTTTATAAACAGTAAAACTAAGATTGATAATATATTCTTTATCCATAATTAAAAGCTTTCCTCCTTAAAAGATTTTCTATACAATCACTATACCAGAAAATAAAAAAAGGAACAAATCCTTGTTTATATAATAGGAAAACCTCATTTTTAGTCAACTGTGGATAACTAATAAATTAACTTTTTTAATAAAAAAATAGGGCTCAAGTAAATACTATATTGCCCTTTGTGAGATTTTATTTTTTTCGCAAGTTTTCGCAAGAGTTTTTTACCAGTAAGTTTCTTTGGCTATTACTTTCATTCTTGAGAAAAGAGCTCTGGATAAGATCTGGGAAGTTTCCAGGTCTATTATACAGCAGAGAAGGATATAATTAGTAATTCCATCTAATCTATTAACTCTTTCCCAGGCCTTTTTTGCTTCTTCTACAAAATCGTAAAATTTAGCTTCCATGCGTTGATGGACATCGAAATAGCACTGAATGAGATTATACTTTTCTGTTTGCGGCAATAAACGGTTGGTTCTAAACTCTTTTTTCTCGAAATTAAGAGCTATCAAAATCTCGTCTTGACTAAATGGCTGCTTTAAGGCCTCTAAACACTCTTCCCAGGTTGGGTAATTCTGAGCGCTACTGATTAAATAATAATCCAGAAAGCCAAGGTTTACCAACCTAACCAATGTAAAGTCGCTCTCAACCACTACTTCTCCTCTTTGAAAAACACTTATCTTTTCTCTTGCTACAGGGTCGTCTAATTTAACCCTGCAAACTCCGTTAACTCTTGAAGATTTGATTATTCCTGGTCCATCAGGGGTTAAAACTCTCAATCCTGGCTTCAACCATTCTTCTTTTACAGACATTTTTATACCTCCTTTTTTATTTTGTACTGATTTGTGCTAACTTTGATATTACTTATTTACCCAAACCTGTCAATACTTTTAAAAAGGCATATATACCATTATAACAAGTAAAGTTTTATAAAAACCAAAAAGCCCCGTAGGGCTTCTTGGTAATACTCATTGTTTTAAAAGGTAGATGAGTATCAAAATCAGAATAATGTGTTCCATCTGATTTGCCTCCTTTGTGGAATAATTGGGGGCATCAACCTTTCTTGACCTCCTGCCCCCATTATTTTAAATATATCATATGAAATTATATATATACAACACCCATAACTCTATCTGCAAAGTTAGTTGGTCAACAATTTTAAACTTGATAATTAAAAAACTATTCTGTTTTTAGTTTTTCATCAAGAAATTTTTTGCTGAATAAGTGTATATAACCGCAATCACGACAAATTACCGCAACAACATTGTCTCCTTCTCCCATTTTGACCGCATTTGTTTCATCATCAAGAGCAAACAGTATAAATGGCATCTTTCTAACATCACATTCCTGTCCACCACAATTTATACATTTATTCATTATTTTGCTCATAATTGGAATATATTTTTCACAACTCATATTATTTAAAAATTATATTTAATCCCATCGACCTTTAATAATTTAATTATAGAGATACTCATTAAAAAATAAAAAACATTGACAACTAATAATCGGCATGATAAAAGTTATCCACAGGTTAAATCTTAATAAGGTGGTATAATAAAAATAGAGATATTCTCATTTGGGACAATTGCAGTGTCTATTTGGGCAGTTACAGCAAGTTCTTTTAGCACTGAATTAAATTAACTTAATAACTAATGGTTTTAGAATCTTCAACCTTTATGGTTGGAGATTCTTTTTTTGTCTCATTAATTAGGTTTTCGATCTTTTCTGTTGTGGCCTCGAAACGAAGCCATTTGCCAAATTTACTAATAATAGCATATCCAATTTTGTTTGGGTGATGAACCCAATTACAAAAGATAAATTTATCTTTCGCAAAACATATTTGAGAAGGTAGTTCATTAATTCTGATTATCAATTTTCTTGGTGCTAACTTTCCCTCTGCAACCGCCCCAAATAAAAATATCAATAAGCTAACAAAAAATCCCAGCCTGAAAACGAAACACCAAGAGGTAAATATGTTATTTACCATCTCTTGAAGCACCAAGTGGTTATTCCTCTTGATGCCTCGTTTTCAAAATGGGAAGCAAATTTTGATTTTTTTATTTTATGATAACAACATATTTTACAACAATAACAAATGATGCTTCTTATAGAGAAGACGAAAAATCAAGGAAAATATTACACCGCTAATTTATTAAGGTTTTTTTGGTTTAAATCGGTAAATACTTACTAAATTATTGGTTTTTTCTTTTCCAATAAATCCTTGACTGTAATCAATTTTATTTCTAATCCTTCTTTGTTTTTAATCCGTGCTACTTCTTCATAAGCACCCTTGCTAAAACTAAAAGCTACGATATAACCTTTTTTATAATCCGCTCTTTTAAGTGCAGTTTCAAAATTATCTACAATATTACGTCCCACTCCATCAGATTGTTTTACTTGTATTCCTGCTGATTTGGTTAAAATGCTTTCAGGATAATAACCATCTAACCCCATATCTCCTACCTTTTTTCTGCTTGCATTGGCTCTCATTTTATCTATCACTACCCAGTTTTGAAATTCAAAAGGCTCTAACTTTTTCACTTCCTCTACCGTAGTGGGCATACCAATCACCTCGTAATTGATACCCTCTATTGTTTTTAAATTCTTTTTTAGCCTGCGTTCTATTATTTTAATGGCTGTCGGTGATATATCTATCCCTATCCATCTTCTACCTAATTTTTGAGCTGCAGCCATTGTTGTCCCACAACCACAAAAAGCATCTAACACTATATCGCTTTTATTTGAAGACGCTTTTATTATTCTCTCTAAAAGTGCCTCTGGTTTTTGGGTAGGATAACCTTCTAACTCTTTTGATATACTTATTAAAGCGTTAATATCGTCCCAAATATCTCTTATATAAACATCTCTATAATATCCTTCTTTGTCCTTTTTTGCATCATAAAATGATTTTTTATATCGCAATCTCTCTTTTTGTGGATTAAAAATATAATTTTTTGTTTTTGAGTAGAAAAAAATGCTATCGTGTTTCCTTGCCCATCTTTTTTTACCAACACCTTGAATTCTATAAGCCCAAACTATCTCATTTTGAAAATTCTCTGGCCCAAAAATTTCATCTAACATAATTCTTATATGAGCATTAGCGTGCCAGTCGCAGTGAATATAAAAAGAACCAGTAGGTTTCAGTATTTCATACATCGCTTGAACTCTCGGTTTTAACCAACCAATGTAATGTTCTACTCCGCCCTCCCATCTATCCCTATAACTTCTAACTTCTGCTTCATCACCCCAGACAACCTCATATTGTTTGTGGGTAAAAAATGGTGGGTCAATGTAAATTAAATCCACATTCTCTTTAGGAAGTTTAGCTAACTCCTCTAAATTATCCCCACAAATAAGTTTATTGGTTTTCCAAAGCTTGTTTTCCATTGTTATTTATAATTTTATGAAGTCTATTGAAATTCAGCCTCAATAGATTGTAATCTCAATAGATTGTAAAATCTTTTTAAAATCCGAGGAAGGTTTTGATTTTAAGTACTGGGATGGTTACAATCCTGTCATCTGAGTCAGTTGTGTTTAAGCCCAAAACATTGCCCTCAATATCAAATAATGGGCTGCCTAAGACATTGTTTTTTTCAAAAATATTTGTCTCAATCAAATCCTGGCTAAAACTGCTTATAATACCTTGATTAACAAAAGTTTTTGGGAATTCTGCTCCTATAAGAAAAACTCTTTCACCTAATTTAAGCTTTTCAAAACCATTAAAGCCAGTGGTGGCTAAATCTGCTGCTTCAAGCTTTATCTGCGCTAAATTATTTTTTAAATCTCTTTTTACAACCTTGCCGTTAACTTTTTTGAAATCAGAGCCATCTTTAATGTAGAAATTAAATGTTGAGCCCTGAGGCACAAGTTCGGCTAAAGAAACTGCTATGCCGTCAGAAGTATAAATTAAACCAGAGCCGTATAAAATTTTCCCTGTTTTTTTAATTGTTTTTATCCCTATAACTGTTTTCTCCACTTTTTCTACTGCATTTTCCAAGGCAGTATTTTCTTGGATAATAGTTTCTCTTATTTCATTGATATAAACAGGCGGCTGGTCCAATCGGTATTCTAAAAAAAGAGGCCTTTCTATAAAATAAGGCCAAAGAATCTGGTCAGCAAAAATACCGCCTATTGTTCCGATTATAAAAATGACTATTATTTGAAATGCTAATTTAGGCATAATTTAAGCTAAAGCTTTTATTTTTTTCCGAATTTCTTGAACGCCGTTTAAAACAATTTTTCCATCTTTCAAATCAGCGGTAATCCTTTCCCCTTCTTTTAATAAACCAACAACTATTTTCAAAGCCAAAGGATCTAAAACAAGTTTTTGAATCACTCTCTTCAATGGCCTTGCCCCTAAATTAGGATCAAAACCTTTTTCTGCTAAAAATTCTTTTGCCTTAGAGGTAACATTTAAAGTAATTTTCTTGCTCTTTAAGCGGTTAACAACTTTTCCTAATTCAATTTCTACTATTTTTTTGATTTCTTTTTTGCCCAAATAATTAAAAATAATAATTTCATCAATTCTATTCAAAAATTCAGGCCTAAAACTGTCTTTCAAAGCAGGCATAACTTTGTCTTTCAAAGATTGGCTTACTTCTTCTTTTTTTTCTAAAAAACCTATTGAATTTATATCGCCTATTTCAGCAATCTCTTCTGAACCAATATTTGAAGTCATAATTAAAATAGTGTTTTTAAAAGAAACTTTTCTGCCTTTGGCGTCTGTCAAACGGCCGTCTTCAAAAATTTGAAGCAGAATATTAAAAACTTCGGGATGAGCTTTTTCAACTTCATCTAATAAAACCACGCTGTAAGGCCTTCTTCTTATTTTCTCTGTCAGCTGGCCAGATTCCTCATAACCAACATAGCCTGGCGGCGCGCCAATAATCTTGGAAACAGTATGTTTCTCCATATATTCAGACATATCCAAGCGAACTAAAGCATTTTCATCATTAAAAAGAAACTCTGCCAAAGCCCGCGCTGTCTCTGTTTTACCAACGCCAGTCGGGCCCAAAAACATAAACGAACCCAATGGCCGATTCTCTTCTGCAATTCCGGCGCGGGAACGCCTGATAGCATTGGCAATAGCCTTAATGGCTGATTCCTGGCCAACTACTCTTTTAGAAAGAATTTCCTCCATTCTTTCCAGCTTCTTAGCTTCTTCTTCCATCAACCGAGTCACCAAAATACCAGTCCAATTAGCAACCACTCGCGCAACATCCTCTTCAGAAACCTCTTGTTTTAACATTCCTTTTTTTCTTTGAAATATTGTAAGCTCTTTCTCTTTTTTGCTTATTTCTTTCAGAAGCTCTGGAACTCTGCCGTATTTTATTTCTGCCACTTTCTGAAGATTGCCTTCTCTCTGGTTGACTTCCGCTTGGAAATTTAAATCATCAATTTCCTTTTTTAAGCCCCTAATTCCCTGAATTAATTCTTTCTCTGTTTTCCAGCGCATTTCAATATCTTTTATTTTTTCATTCAAATCAGCTAACTTGCGGTTAATAACTGTTAAACGTCTTTTTAGCCCGGCTCCTTTCTCTTTATTCAACGCCTGTTTTTCAATTTCTAATTTCTGAATTTCTTTCCTGAACTCATCAAATTCTGTTGGCTCTGACTCTATTTCCAGACGGAGAGCGCTTGTCGCCTCATCTACTAAATCCACTGCCTTGTCAGGCAGGAACCTGTCTGAAATATAGCGGGCAGAAAGCTCAGCTGCTGCTACTAAAGCTGAATCCTTGATTTTGACTCCGTGATGAAGCTCGTATTTTTCTTTAATGCCGCGCAAAATAGCAATAGTGTCTTCAACTGTCGGCTCTGATACATAGATTGGCTGGAATCTCCTTTCCAAGGCAGCGTCTCTTTCAATATACTTCTGATATTCTTTTAAAGTAGTGGCTCCAATTGCCCGAAGCTCGCCTTTGGCCAAGGATGGTTTTAACAAGTTAGAAGCGTCAATAGCTCCTTCAGCAGCTCCAGCCCCTACTAAAGTGTGAAGCTCATCAATAAATAAAATATAATGGCCTGCTGCGCGATTTATTTCTTTAATCATTGCCTTCATTCTGTCCTCAAATTCTCCACGATACTTTGTGCCGGCAATTAAACTTCCTAAATCCAAAGAAATAATTTCTTTACCCCTCAAGCTTTCTGGAACATCTTTTCTAATAATTTTTTGAGCCAAACCCTCAACAATAGCTGTCTTGCCTACGCCTGCCTCACCGATTAAAACCGGATTATTCTTTGTCCTTCGGGAAAGAATCTGCATCAATCGCCTGATTTCATTTTCCCTGCCGATTACTGGATCAAGCTTGCCCTGGCGGGCCAACTGGTTTAAATTTCTGGCATATTTTTCTAAAACCTGGTATTTTGTTTCTGGTTCAGGGTCAGTAATTCTCTGGCCTCCTCTAATTTGCTTTAAAAGTTTTAAAACTTCTTGATAGCTTAATTTGCCGAATTCCAAAGCAGGCGCGCCTCCGGCCGCTGGTATAAAATTAACATTTTCTAAAATCTCTTTTGCTTTAGTCGGGACATCAATCAGGGCTAAAAACAAATGTTCTATAGAAATAAACTCATCGTTCATTTTTACTGCCTCCTGCCTTGCCCTATCCAAAACCTTTGCCATATCCTGGGTCAAATAAAACTGGCCAAATGCTTGTGGATTAGCAATGCTGGAAATCCCGCTTAAAGCGCCTTTGGTTTTCTTTTTTAAACCATCTATGTCAACTCCTATTTTTTGAAGCAAAGTTAAAACTACGCTGTCTTCCTGCGAGCATAAAGCAAAAAGCAGATGAAGAGCATCTATCTGCTGCTGACCCATTTCTCTTGCTGAATCTTGAGCCAATAATATTGCCTCTTGGGCTTTGTGTGTAAAATTAGCGCCAATCATAAAATCATTTTAACATTTAAGCATTTTAACATTTTAACAAAACTTTAATTCGTAATGTTTATATGCTTTATTTCTTTTTACTATAAAATAGGTGAAAAATCAACCCCATTTAAAATAAAAAGAGAGGGGTAAAAAAAATGTTTACCACCTCAATATATCTTGAAGATATTTTTTATGACTCCAAATCCTTTCGGAAATAATCCTCGCGCTTTGTTCCCACTATACTATCCTGCTGCCGTGATGGCGTTTCCGGTGCCGAGTCGTAAGGCGTTTTTTATTACTATACTGTCATCAAAATCCACATCTTCATCTTCTTCAGCGAGCATTATCTCATCCTGGGGTTGAAGTTCAACGCTACCTTCCGGTGGTCCCAATCCTTTACCATTTAATGCTTCTACTTGGGCACTTTTTCCGATGCCTGTTTTCGCCGGTGTAGCCTCACCCGCTAATAGTGATTCTACTGCCATCGGTGCTCCAGACAATGCAGCCATAATTACTGCTATTCCTATTACTAACGCAACTATTGTCTTCATCTTTTCGCATATCACCTCCTATTCTTTTTTAATATAGTGTGCTGCTCCATACTGCTAACCCTAGTTCTCTGTGGAAGACGTTATCTCCCCGTGTCATCACGTGTGATTGTTGGCTTTTGGGTTTGTTAGACCCAAGTCAATCACTAATACCCCTTTTCCGAGAAACTATCTTTGAGGGAGCAGCGTTTTAATCTATCACATTCAATTTAGTGATAAACTAAAATACTGCTCCCAACTTTATATTATAAAAGAACTAAAAAGAACTATATTATCCACATCTATTATTTATAGTAAACAACTAAAACCAAATATCAACCCCAAAATGCCGAGAACCGTTCTCGGAATTTTCATTCTTCGCGTTCGGATAGGATTACCCAGATTGTTCTTTCTTTATCGCCAGACAAGATTTTTAATTTTACCTTATCGCCTGGATTGTGCTTTAAAATAATCTTTGCCAAAGAATTGCTAATACTGATTTTTTCATTATTAAATTCCAAAATAATATCACCTTCTTTTAAGCCAGCTGTTTCTGCCGGCGAATCAGGAAAAATAGCTGATTCGCCTTGCTTTCCAGGAACAATTAAAATGCCGTAATCAACTGACAAACCCTGCTCTTCCTTAATTTTTTCATTGATTAAAACATAACGGACTCCTAAAAAAGGATAAACAATCTTGCCTATTGCTTTAACCTGCTCAATATCCTTTTTAGCGTTATTTACTGGAATAGCAAAACCAATACTTTGAGCGCCAATAACAGTAGCTGTATTAATACCTATTACCTCTCCCTTTAAATTTAAAAGCGGCCCGCCGGAATTCCCTTTGTTAATTGCCGCGTCTGTCTGAATAACATCTTCAAGAATTTCTACTAATCCGCCGCCAGAAGCGGTAATAGTCCTGCCCAAGCCGGAAATAACGCCTACTGAAATAGTATTCCTGAATTCTCCCAAAGCATTGCCAATGGCAATAACTGTCTGGCCAATTTGAAGATTAGAAGAATTGCCCAACTTTACCATAATAAATGGTTTTTCTTTAATCAGCTTTTCGTTTCCCTGTATTTTAATAATAGCTAAATCCTGAACAGGATCTCGAGCCAATACCTTAGCAGGAAAACTCCTGCCATCATTGGTAAAAACCGTATAATCAGCTTCTTTATCTAAAACAACATGCTTGTTAGTTAAAATCATTCCATCTTTAGAAATAATAAAGCCAGTTCCGCCTCCGATCTCCTGCTTTTCAAATCCTTTTTGCCGGTACTCTGGTATCTGAATTTCAAACGGCCAGTCCTCTCCAAAAGGATCAATAAAATACTGCTCAATAACAGGCACATCTTTTGTAATGATAATACTTACTACAGCCGGGGCGTTTTCTTCAACGACTTTAATAATTTTCTCTTCCTGAGTGGTTTGAGGAATATACTCTTTTTCTGTAATATGCTTTTCAATTATTTTTTCAGTTTCCGGAATTTCAATATCTAATTCTGAAAGATAATCTTTTACCTCCTGATAAAAATAATAACTGAAAAATCCTCCAGCTAAAAAACCGAAAAGAGAAGAAACAAGGATGCTTAATATTAAAATTCTAAAAAGAAAACCTTTCTCTATTTTCTGGCTTCCAGGAGCTTTTATAAATTTTGGAAATTTCAATTTTGGTAACTCGTACATATTATTTAAAATTTTTAATTATGCTTAAAGCGAAAAAAAACAGATTTTTCAAATTCTGGGGTGTAGGCGCGGGCTTCAATTTTTAATTATATCTTATTTAAAAACCTTGTTCAAATATCTTTCTTAAAACGGATTTTTTCTGTAACCCAAAAACCCATATATTTGCCAAGCATCAATCTTGTCTGAGCGTCAATAGCAGGTATGGTTCCAAAAACTATTAAACTAAAAGGCAGAAACAACCATTGCGCAAGAATGAAAAAACTTTTCCTTTTACCAAAATTAAAAGTGCGGGAGTTAATAATTAAAGTATTAACAACCATAAAAACAACTATCCCAAAGAGAGCTATTTTCATTAAACCGCCGGTAATGCCGGGAAGATTATATGAAAGAACGCTTTCTTTAAATGCGTCTCCGCCCAAAACAATAGGCAGCCATCCTAAAAAAAGAATAATTAAAGCATTTGTCGCCCAAGCCCAACAACCTTCCACCATTAGAAAACCATAGTGGAATTTCTTTCTAAAGGAGATTTTTTTATTTTTAAAAAATCCAAAAAGAAAATAGGGAATACCTTCGCTTCCCCAAGCCCAGCGCCTTTGCTGTTTATATTGGTTAACAACGGTTTGCCATAATGTGTCAGCTACGCAGTTATCTTGGGAGATAGGATAATGAAGAGGAACTGTTTTGTAGTTGCCGTCAAAAAATAAAAGAGATTTCCAAAATATGCCAGCGTCTTCAGAAACTACATTGCTTTGCCAGAAATCCATTTCTACCAGGGATTTAAAGCTCATAGAATGCGAAGAATAAGTAACTAATTTTTCCGGGCGCTGCTGCTGTATCATCTGCCAAAAAACATTACAACAAGAAACCACCCTTGAAAAAAAAGGCGCCTCTTCAAGATTGTTTAGATATAAAGGAATAGGCTGAAAGCTGGAATGGAATGGCTGAGGATCAGTTAAATAATTATAAGTTAAGCAGGAAAAATACTCTGGGTAAACCTGGGTGTCAATATCAAAAGAGGAAACAATAATGCTTTCATAAGGAATTTTCTCATGGTCTATTATTTCTTTTTTTACCTGAGAGCCGGCCCAGCACTCATTAGAACCCTTGCCCGCAATCTCTCCTGGAATATTATTAGGATGTTCAGTAATTAAAAATCTATAAAAAACGTTTCTAAATTCTTTTTCTATTCTTTGAGCTGTCGCCTTTGCCTGCTCTCCAGCTCTTTCTTCTATAGCTAAAACAACAATCATCTTATCCTTTGGATAATGGCAATCTTTCAGGGCTTGGAAACTTTCTCTGGCTATTCTTATGTCCTCCTTGTACATTGGGAAAACAATCAAATGATAAATATCTCTCCAATGATCCACTTTGAATTCAGGATTGAAAAATGATAATTTGTTTAGTTTTTCCTGCCAATCAATATTTAAATTTTTATAAAGCTGTTTATAAGCAAAAATTAAACAAGTAGAAAAATAAAGAGTTCTTAACAGCCAATAAACACAAAAAGCAATAATAAAAAAAGCGGCATAAACAGGAGCCAGCCAAGAACAAACAAACATTCCAATAAGGGTAAGCCATACCAAAACGCCTGGGAAAATCTCAAAAGCCCGGTAAATTATTCTCTCTTTCCAGCCTTTAACATCAGTAGCTTTTCCAATTTTTAAATAATAAGGAATACTCACAAAATTTTTAATTATTACAATTTAGAAGCGGAGAAAACAGATTTTTTAAATTCTGGGGCGTGGGCGTGGCGAAGCCCGAAGGGCGAAGGGGGGCTGAATTTGAAAAATCTTGTTTTCGGAGCAATAAATTGATTTTAGTTATTAATTATTTGTTTAACTTCGTCCCATATACTACTATCACCTTGTGTTTCCTTCATCCAGTACCACCATTCTCCTCCCCAAAGATAAAATTCTTTTAAGCCGGTTTTTCTGGCAAATGCAATATTTTCCTTGAATTTTTCCAAGTCCATTGTTTTTTTCTGCTCCTCAATAGGCAAATCATAGAGCAAAACCGGACCCCATGGCTCTGCCTGTAATTCTGCGCAAATTACTTCTTTATTAAATAATCTTTGGATAATCTGCGCCTTGCGCCAGTAAAAAACAGAGGGAGAAGGATAACTCACATAAATTTTAGGTTTATGAAACCAAACCTTTCTGTATAAAGAAATTCCTACTATGTCGCCTAATTCTGCCCCCTTAAACCAAAAAGAACCAGTGCCGCTCTCTGTAATAATAATAGGTCTATCTTTATAGTCAAGCATTTTTACCAAATCTATCTCTTGTTTTAAAAACTCTTCGCTAATTTCCGGACACTCGCCAAATTCAAAAAATGGTTCATTTTCAACCTGCCAAGCGATTATTGAAGATGAATCTTCATACTTTGAAACTATTTGCTTTGATAAATCTAAAATCTCTTTTTCTCTATTTTCTGTTGATAAGTTTTCTGCCCAATCAGGAATATGGCATTCTGGCCAGCGAGGAGTTTTCATACCCATTGCTAAAATAATTTCTACATCTCTCTTCTCTGCCTCATCTATTTGCCAATCCAAATCCTGGAAATTATAATCATCTTTTTCTGGTTCAATCAAATCCCAATAAGCAATCAGTCGTAAATTTTTTACATTTAAATCATCTAATATGGCTATATATGTTTCCTGCCAATTCAATCCTAACGCTTGAGCATGCTTTTGGGAAAAACTTACTCCCCAAGTAATTTTTTCTTGTTGAGGTGCTTGACCAATAAAAAAATAGCTGCCAATAATTAGAATAAACAATATCAGAATAACAAAAAAATACTTTATAGGACTTCTCATACTATATTAAAACAAAAACAAAATAAATAATCCTAAACCGATGAATAGAACAGCAATGGTTTTTTGAACGATAATTTTTTTTGAAATTTCTTCTTTTAGAACTTTTGGATACTTAAAACAAATAATAAAGGCAAATATCAATATAAAAACATATTCTACTCCTTGAAGAGCGTTAATAATTGCTATATACCCTATTGGCGCCAAAGCAATTGCCCAATTCTGCAAGATATTGGCCATTGCTCCAATCCCTTTGTTAAAAAGAAAAATGCCGGTTGTTCTTATTTTATAACCCAGGGTGGAAAAAAAAGAAATCATAGAAATTCTTGGTTTAAAAATTTTCTTTTTTAGCTCTGAACTGATTAGAAGAAAACCAAACGCAGTTAAAACCCCTCCTATTCTTATCCAAATATAGCCGTTCCAAAATGGCTGGGACAAATAAACATATTTTGTTAAAACAATTACCAAAGAAAATAAAAAAGCAGTAAAAACAGAATACTTCAGAACCCTTAAAGTAATAAATGCTTCTTTCCTAAAAGTAATTAATATACTTCCTAAAACCAAAAAAATAAAAGCAATTATTTTTGAAGAAGACAAAAATTCTTGGCCTGAAGAAAAAATATAAATTAAAATAACAACAAAAATTGGACTCAATCCGCCAATAACAGGAATTACCCTGGATGCCTCAAAAAGATGAAGGGACTTATAAAGACAATAAAGGGCAAAAACAAAAATAGAGCCAGTCAAAAAACTTAAAATAATTTGGTTTGCTGATGGAATATAAAAATCAATAAAGGGAATTAAAAATAGAACCAAAATTCCCATTATGCCAACATAAAAAGCATAGACCCTTGGATGAGGGATGGGTCCGGTTAAAAGATACTTATCAACCAAAGCGCATATTGCTAAAAGAAAATAAGCTGAAATAATAGCTGAAAGCCAAAGCATATTATAAAATTTTTAATTTTTAATTTTTAATGTCTAAATTTTTAATTAATAATTCTTGTGAAGAAAACAAATTTTTCAAATTAGGTTGGCGAGGATTCTGAATTTTCCGAAGACGCGTCGGAGCCCTTTAGGGTAAAGCGCAAGGAAAATTTAGAATCCGAGCAAACCGTGAGAATTTGAAATTGGTTGTTTTCGGAGCAATAAATTGATTTGAAAATTTCGCTGCCGAGCGTAAATTATATTTCTATATAATTATTTCTACAAATTTTAGCATAGTAATAAGCGCTCGGTCTTGGTTTTCGTTTCATTGTTTTATAATCAATTTCAATTAAGCCAAATCTTGGCTCAAATCCTTTATTCCATTCCAGATTATCCATTAAGGACCAGTGGAAATAACCCCTAACATCAATCCCTTCTTCAATTGCTTTATGAACCCAAAAAAGATGGTCTTTAATAAAATCTTTTCTTTGCTTGTCTTGAGCATCAGCCAATCCGTTTTCTAAAATATAAATCGGTTTTTTAAACTGATTTAAATATTTTAAAGCATAATAAATTCCTTTTGGATAAATTTCCCAGCCCATATCAGTTGTTTCCTTTTTAAAATTTCTTATAAATGGCGGATACCAAACAATTCTGTGGTGAAAATAATAATCAAAACCGATATAATCAAGCTGGCTTTTTATTCTTTTTAAAAACAAATGATTCCAAAAAATATGTCCGAGCCAAGCAAAAAATATTTCTAAAACACACCATTTTCTAGCCGGCTCAAAATAATTAGTAAGTTTGGATATACTAACTTGGGCATTAGGATATTGAGCATGAATAGATTGATAAGCGATTTTATGCGCTTTAACTAAATTATTAAAAACTTTTCTGAATTTTAAAATATTTCTTTTTTGAAAAGGCGGAAACCTGCCTGTTGAATATCCGCTGATATAAACCATTGGTTCATTCAAGGTCACCCAGAGATTAATTAAATCCCCTAATTCTTTGACAATAACTTTTGTATAGTTTTCAAAATGTTTTACTGCTTTTTTGTCTGCCCAGCCGCCCATTTTTATAAACCAAATCGGATTTGTCCAGTGCCAAAGCGTGACTATTGATTTAATATTTCTTTCTTTTAGAGCTAAAAGTACTTTTCTGTAATGTTCAATTTCTTTTTGATTAAATTTTCCTGGTTTTGGCTCAATTCGAGACCATTCAATAGAAAAACGATATGCGTTTTGATTAAACTTTTCCAGCCAATCAAAATCTTGTTCATATCTATTATAATAATCGCAGGCCTTTCCTGCTCTACTCCCCCAATCACAATTTTCAATTCCGCCTTCAACCTGATAAGCTGAAGTAGACGAACCCCATAAAAACCATTTTGGAAACCTTAGCACTTTTACCATTTAATAATTATAGCACGATTAAAACCATATTAAACCCGCATTTCAAATAATCTTACGTCACAGAATAGAACGATCGTTCTAATTTGTGACGGATTAGTTTTATGCAAATCAGTATTCCAAAAATTTTAGTTTTTGTTTTTCGTTTAGGTGCCAGGTAATAATGGCTAAAATTAAATAAGCAATTAAAAGCCAGAGCCAGGAAATATTTTCTATTGTCAGATAAGCAAAAGGCAATTGAGAAAAGAAATCAACAACTTTTGTAATATAGGTTAGTAAAAACCATACTGGCAAAGAAAAAATCCAGCCCAATGCCTGCCAAACCATTCCTAAAAATCCAGAAACAAAACCAAAAATCATAATAAAAGGAATAAAAGGCACAATTAGAATATTGGTAATTGGCGAAACTAAAGAGATATACCCAAAATTGTAAATTAAAATCGGCAAAGTAAAAACTTGAGCAGCTAAAGTCATTGCTAAAATGCTTTTAATAAAATCTATCGGAATTTTCTTTAAATAATCTTGAAAAACAGGCATTAAATAAATTATTCCCAAAGTAGCTAAAAACGAAAGCTGAAATCCAACATCATATCTTAAAAGAAGAGGATTATGAAAAAGCATTAAAGCAGCAGCAAAAACCAATGCCCTGTCAGCAACTCTCATCCTTCCTATTTTTTCGGCAAAAAGAAACATACCGCCCATAATACCAGCCCTTACTGCTGACGCTGGAAAACCAACCATAATAATAAATAAAATCAAAAAAACAATGGCAAAATAAAATGCCTGCGTCCGCCAAAGGCCTAAAGCCATACCAATCCACATTAAAATACCAGCTAAAATAACTATATGCATGCCGGAAACACAGGTAATATGCCTTGTGCCGGTAATGTTTAATTTTTGCTTCCACTCATCTGAAATCCGCCTTTTATCGCCTAAGATTATTGCTCCTAAGATTGATGATTGAGGTGGCGAAAGATTTTGAAAAATTGATTCTCTCAACTTATTTTTAAAACCCAAAATCTTAGAATAAACCAAAGAGCCAACGAAGGCCCGACCTTCGTTAATCTTTCTGATTTCTGGGTAATACATTACTGAATAAATTCCGTCTTTGGCTAAATAATCTTTATAGTTAAAGTCCTCAAAAACTTTAGGGGTTTCTAATCTTCCTTTAATTTCTAACCTATCTCCATATTGATATTGAGGATACGCGCCAGCAGTAACTAAAATTTTACTCTTGTTTATTTTAATTGTTAATTGTGTATGATTTTCCCTTGTATCTGGTTCTGCGTCAACTATTCCAGTTAAGGTTATTTTTTGCTCTAAATCATTATATTTTCTCAATTCATTATTTATAATTTTTAATTCAGCAATCCCCTGGCGGTAAATTCCAGTAGATAAAAATAAAATACAAAATCCCAGAATTACTAATCCTTTTTTTTTAGAAAAAGGCGGAATGGAAATTAACAAAATTCCCAAAATTAGAAAAAATAATATTAAAGCTAGAGAAAAATTAAAAAAGGAATTTAAAAAAATTCCTATAATAAAAGAAAGACAAAAACATAGCAATATTTTAGAGGCAGTCATTATCTTAGTTTGCAGATTTGAAATTTTGGTTTCATTGTTTCAACAGCCTTCTCAATCTCTTCTTTTTTTAAAACTGGGAGTTTGAGAATCTCTGGATTTAAAATCGGCTTTTGAGAATTAAACTCTTGAAAAAAATAACTAACTTTTTTACCGCCGATCCAATCAGCAATTTTTAATATGTCCTTTTCTGTCAACCCAGGCGCCACGGTTGTTCTGAACTCAAAATCAATTCTTCTCTGCTTTAAGATATCAACACTTTTTTTAATCTTTTCGATATCTGATTTATTCCCTGAATAAAAACTATATTTATTTTGCGGTGCTTTAATATCCATTGCCACATAATCTATCAATCTTTCTTTTATCAATTTCTCAATCATTTTTGGGCTTGAACCATTAGTATCTAATTTCACCAAATATCCTAATTTTTTTATTTTCTGGCAGAATTCTAATAAACCTTCAGAAATGGTAGGTTCACCGCCGCACAGGACAACTCCTTCTAATAATCCTTTTCTTTCTTTTAAAAAATCAAAAAAAACTTTTTCTGGAATTATTGGCTGTTTTTTTATTTCTTCTGGCAAAACAAGTTCACCGCTATAACAAAAAGGACAGCGAAAATTACAGCCCATTAAAAAAACCGTGCAAGCAACCTTGCCCGGATAATCAATTAATGTAACTTTTTGCAGTCCCCCAATAAGCATTATGTCTTTATCTTAAATTCTTTTCTCTCCTTGAACTCCTGCTGTTTTCCAGTATTGTATTGTGTCACGGGGCGGTAATATCCCACGACTCTGGAGTAAACTTCGCATGGCTGCTTAACAAGACATTTTGGGCACTCAAAATGTTCTCCGCTTAAATAACCGTGAACCGGACAAATAGAAAAAGTTGGGGTAATGGTAATATAAGGAAGGTGAAACTTCTCAAAAACTTTTTTAATTAAACTTTTTACGGTTTGAATATCAGAAATTTTTTCACCTAAAAAGAGATGGAGTACGCTGCCTCCTGTATACTTAGCTTGAATTTCGTCTTGGAGTTTTAATGCCTCAAAGGCATCATTTGTATAATCAACCGGAAGCTGGGTAGAATTGGTGTAGTAGGGATTTTCCTTGGTTCCAGCAGTAATTATATCTGGATATTTCTCTCTATCTTTTAAAGCCAATCTATAACTTGTGCTTTCTGCCGGTGTTTGTTCTAAGTTATAAATATTGCCAGTTTCTTTTTGATATTTAACTAGTTTTTCTCTCATAAAATCTAAAATTTCCAAGGCGAATTTTTTGCCTCTACGGGAACCAATATCTTCACCTAAGAAATTTAAAATTGCTTCATTCGTTCCTATTAAACCTATGGTTGAAAAATGATTGGCAAAATATGCATTGCGCGCTTTTTTTATTCCTGACAAATAAAATTTTGAATAAGGATACAAACCTTTTTCAATAAAATCCTCAATAGTTTTTCTTTTTATTTCTAAGCTTTCTCTTGCTAAATCCATCATTTTTCCAAGTTGTTCAAAGAATTCTTTCTTGGTTTTTGAAAGATAACCAATCCTTGGAAGATTAACCGTTACCACGCCAATACTTCCGGTTAATGTTCCTGAACCGAACAACCCGCCTCCACCACGGTTGTAAAGATCTGTCAGGTTTAACCTAAGCCTGCAACACATTGAACGTACATCAGATGGCTCCATCTCCGAGTTAATATAGTTGGCAAAATAATTGGTACCGTATTTTGCTGAGGCCTCAAAAATTCCATCAAAAGCTGGTTCATCCCAGGGAAAATCTTTAGTAATGTTTATAGTTGGAATAGGGAAATGAAAGGGTCTTCCTGATTTATCTCCTTCCAGCATTATTTCATAAAAAGCTCTATTAAAAACTTTCATTTCTTCCGCAAACTCGCCATATGTTTCTTTTTGCGGCTTGCCGCCAATGATAACTGGCTGTTTAGCAAAAACCGAAGAGGGCTTAAGGTCTAAGGTGACATTACTAAAAGGACATTGGAAACCGACCCGTGTTGGCACAGCCATATTAAATAAAAATTCCTGAAGCGATTGTTTCACCTGTTGATAGTTCAAATTGTCATATCGAATAAAAGGCGCTAAAAGAGTATCAAAATTTGAAAAAGCGATCGCTCCCGCGCATTCGCCCTGGACTGTATATAAAAAATTCACTGCCTGGCCTAAAATTGCTCTAAAATGTTTTGCTGGTTTTGTTTCTACCTTTCCTGAAACGCCGCCAAATCCCTTTAATAAAAGGTCATATAAATCCCAACCCATGCAGTAACATGCTAAGGAATCCAAATCATGAAGATGCAGATCGCCTGATTCATCAACTTCCCTTATCGTCTTGGGATAAATTTTATTAAGCCAGTATTTTTTTATGATATAAGTGACGCCGTAATGATTCAAACCCTGCAAGGAAAAAGCCATATTAGCATTTTCCTGAACCTCCCAGTCCAGCTTTTCCAAATACTGGTCAACTCGATTAACTGCCTCCTCGCTTACTGTAATTGCTTCTCTAATTCTTCTTCTTTGTTCACGATATAAAATATAGGCCTTGGCTGTTTCTACTAAATTTTCTAATATTAAAACTTCTTCGACAATGTCTTGAATATGTTCTACGGTGGGAACTTCATCTTTTTTAAATCTTCTGTTCAAAATCTGAACAATTCTATTGGAAATTCTCTTAGATTTCTTCCCATCGCCCTGGCCGCTGGAAGTAAGAGCTTTATAAATCGCTTTTGTAATTTTATCTTGGTCAAAATCAACTATTCTACCGTCTCTTTTTTTAATTTTAGTAATTTTATTTTTCATAAGAGGTTTATAGATATTATTCCATTTTACTCCGATAAAAAAACGGCGTCAAATTTTGCCTCCGCCGTTGAAAATCCGAGGTTATCCACAAGAGATTTTATGATACAGGGCCGTTTTTCCAAAGATCGTCTTCCATTTTTCTGCCGGTTTTTTCCTCCCATTCTTTCACAGACATAGAATGCCTCTTACGAATCTCATCGCCATATCCCAAACCATTATAAGCGCAAAAAGGCACTATGCCTTCCGGGGTAGAATAATGAATAACGCATCTTTTCAACCGTTCCAGATTAAGATTCCAAACATCCTGAAACCACATTGAACCGATAAAAAGGGCTTCGTGATGGAATTTACCCAATGATTTATATTGACCTCTGGTAATAGCGCTTATTAAAATATTTTTAATATCTAAACCTTCTGGCACTTTATTTTGATTAATAAATTGAGAAATATTTTTGATAAAAAGAGCAGTCACTCTTGCCCTGTAAAATGGTCCTGATTTTTCTAATTGCTCTTCAATGAACTTCCTTAGCCTCTCTACATTAATAAATCTAGTTATTGGCACTAAATTCCCATTCTTAACAAATACATAAGTTGCTCCGCCGCAGCCTGGGTGAGCAGTAAATTCAACTTGGGGCTCACCCCTTAGCCTTTCTACTAATTTTGATATTGGATAAACGAAGGGTACAGGATAAAAATCATCTCTTGTTATTTGTCCTCCAAAAGAATCCTCCAAGACCTCAAAAAGTTTTACATAATCAACTCTTTTTCTTTTTCTAACCTCATCAGGCACAAATCCTGCCCTTCCGCAAAAAGAAATGGGCTGGAAATTAACCCCTCTTACTATATCAATATTTTCTATGGCATATTTAACAATCTCTCCTGCTTCTTGAAGATTGGAATCAGCGATAACAGTGGGAACCAAAACAACGCCTATGCCTGCTTTTCTTAGATTCTCTATTGCTCTTTTATTTTCTTCTATCCAAGGGTTGGTTTGCTTTGAAACTCCGTCAAAGCTCATATAAATAGTATTTACTCCTGCCTTTTTAATCTTTTGACAATATTCCGGCTCTTCAGAAAGCCGTATGCCATTGGTGTTCAACTGGACATGAACAAAGCCCATATTTTTAGCTATTTTGATAATCTTTATTAAATCATCTCTAATTGTTGGCTCACCACCGGTGATCTGCAGCGCCTTTGAGGGCACAGGTTTTTCTAATCTTACTGCCTGCATCATCTTTTTCAGCATCTCTAAAGACGGCTCATAAATATAACCGGCGGCTCCGGCATTCATAAAGCAGTAGCTGCACCTTAGGTTGCATCTGTTGGTAACCATTAAATTTGTCAGAACTGTTTGGGAAAAATGCTTTGGATAAAGAAAATGCGAATCAGGCAGGCTTTTAATCTCTACATTTTCAACCCCTCTGCCATCTGCTTGATACTTCATCCATTTGCGATAAAGCTCTGGAGAACTGAAGTATATTGACTTAAAAACACCATGTATGGAACACTCTTTTCTCATCCACACCTTTCCTTCCTCCTCAATAATTTGAGCGTCTATTTTCTTAATTTTCCCTGCTCTAAAACATTCAGGACAAACAGATATTGTTTTTTTTAATATTTTAATGCTCATTTCTTTATCTTTATTTCTTTCTGATATTCAAGATAGGAATAGACAACTAAATAAATACTGACAAAAAGTATTGGAACCAAAACAAAATATGGAGCATAACTTTCCAAGACAATCCCTAAAAGAATAATTATGCCAGCACTTTTAAACAGTTTACCGCCCAGTTTGTGAGTTTTATTCCAGACATTTTCATTACTCAATGTCCAGGGAGTTTTAATGCCAATAAACCAGTTTCTTTTGGCATTTTCTACTAAAATTCCGCAGTAATAAAATAAAGCAGCCATAGCTGGAATCATCAGTTGTATCATACTGAATCTAATGCCAAGATTCCAAAAAATAGTTAAAAGATAAATATAAAACAGAAAGCCGAGCATCAAGACAATAAATGTATCAAAGTATTTTCTGAATTTTTCAATATTTTGTTTTAATGGATCAATTTTAGGAACCACAAGAAAAAGTAAAAACAATCCCAAAGACATTAAAGGCATTAAAAACAAAGCCCAGAATTTGGACATATAATCGTTAACTTCGCCTCTTGCATTCCAATGCGAAGCCATCATATCTGGCATCCTGTTATAAAAATAAATGCCAATCAAAAATGATATTAAAATAATCCCTAAGGCAATAATTTCTGTTTTTCTCATTATGGTATTATATCACATTTTTTTGAAAACAAAAAAAAGGACGTATAAACGCCCATATTTTTTTCGGAGTATCAAAATCCGATTTCGATAATATCAGGGTAAAAATTCTTTTATTTCGTTTTCGTCTTTAATGATGGTCAGCTTAATTCCTAATTCTTTTAATCTTTCTGTAGCGCCTGGACCTATTTTTTGAGTAATAACTTCATCTGGATTAAGCGATTTAATAAACCGCATACCGCCGCCAATACCTTCTGCGAAAAATGGATTTTCCACGATTTGTTTTTCTAAAATGCGGCTAGCGCGACCGCCTTCGCGATCTACCACTAAATATTCCGGCGCTCCAAAATCTGAATAGAATTTTCCATCTTTAAAAGGAATGACTATTCTATAACCTTTCTTTTCCGGACCTAATGGTTTAAATCGCTCGCGAAAATCAATCCTTCTACCCCATCTTTGCCTAATAAATCCCTGCCTTGTTTTATGCGATTCAACCTGAATAACCACATATTTTAAATTTTTGATTTTGGCCAATAAATCATTTTGTAATTTTTTAGAGACCCCTTCTGCTTCCTCTACTTTTAAACGAGCGTCTAATTTAATAGTGATTTCTGCAGAAATCACTGGCCCAATTTTCCGCGTTTTTAAACCAATTAAAGAAATATTTTTTTGCTTACAATATTCTTTAATCATTTCCTCAGTTTTCTCGTCCCTTACTCCTAATAAATTATCAACTACTTCCCTGCCTAATTTATAGCTTTCTTTTAAAATATACATACCAATAAAAATAGCAATCAATCCATCTGCATATAAAAAATAACCTGAACCCAAAGAAGCAATCAATAAGCCAATTAAAACACCAACTGAAGAAATAGCGTCAGCGCGCGAATGCTCGGCATCAGCAATTAAAGCCAGAGAATTCTCCTTGCGGCCGTATCTTAATTTCAAACGAGCCATTGCCTCATTTAAAAATATGGAAAAAACAACGACTATAATTCCTATTGAACTTAATTGAATAATATTTTTATTCAGAATACTTCCTACTCCATCATACATAATCCATATGCCTGCAAGAATTAAAAGAAGAACCACGCCTAACCCGCTTAAGGTTTCTGCAGCATAATGGCCATAAGGATGCTCTTTATCAGCTGGTTTTTTAGCAATTTTAATTCCAATAAAAACACCTAAAGAAGATACAAAATCAGTAGCTGAATGGATACCATCAGCAACCAAAGCAGCGCTGTTAATCATCAAACCAATCACTAATTTGCTAATCCCTAAAAAGATATTGGCTAAAATGCTAAAAATTGAGACAGATTCTTTATTCATATTTTTATTCTAACATAAACTTAATTTATTACCGATTCTGTTTTTATTTTAGCTCTCTTTCAATGTCTTTAATTTCTTTTTCTATTTTCTTTTTAGTGGTTTTGAGCGCTTTTTTAATATTTTCACAAACATCTTTTTCCGCTTCACTAAATCCAGGCTGATTATCAGCCATCTCAATCCGCTTTTCTATTTCTTTTCCTAAGGAATCAAAATTTTCTTTAAGAATTTCTCTTGCTTCACATGTTTCTTTTATTAATACTCTTTTAGCCAAACGATTTTTATAAAAGAAATAAGCAAATATAATAATTCCTAAACACAAAACTAAAAATAAGGATAGAACCAATGTTTTAAAAGAAACCATTAATGGTCCAAAAAAAAGCCCGCTGAAAAATATTTCTATTTCTTTTGCATCAGAAAAATCACTTATTGCTCCCCTGTTGTCTTGAGCCAGAGCAGATAAGGAATAATTACCGGATTTTAAGAATTCTCTTGTTGAAAAAGACCATTCTCCTTGATTGTTGCTAATGGTTTGCCATTTTCTAATTTCTTTATTGTCTTTTTTTAAAAAAATTGTAATTTCTGCATTAGGCAAGGATTTGCCTTCAATATAGAACACTTCTTCTCCTGCAATATATTTCTTGGGCCAGACATTAATTTCAGGAGATTCAATAGATTCTATATTAATAAAAGATTCAGCTTGAACAGAATTTCCAGCTTTATCTACAGCTCTTACTATAATTTCACGGCTGCCTGGATCTTGAAGCGATAAAAAAACAGGATTTATTTGCGCAAGCATTAAATTAGAAAAATCTCCTTGTCCAATTTTAAGCTTATAATTCTTTATTCCTGAAGCAGCATCACTGGTTTCAAAATAAATACTGGGCTTTGGATTAGTAGGATCTCCGGCATTATCAATCACCAATTCAAAAAGGTTAGGCGGCGTAGTATCAATCTGAATTTTATAATGCACAGGCTCCAACCATCCTGTTTCATCTTTTGAACTTAAATGAAAATACCAAATACCATCTAAAACTTTTTCATACTTTTTAAATTCCTTTATGCCTTCAGAAACTGTATCAGGCATGGCTTCTGGTTTTTGGTTTAAATCAAAACTAACATCAGTAATACCAGGGGTTAAATTCCATTTGAAAGAAGGGGAATTATTATTATACCATTCGTCTTCTTGAGGATGAGTTAGAGAAAAAATTTGAGGCAAAGCTGCTTCTGGTTCTTTTCCAGAAAGAGTTATTTTTTCAAGAATAAAATATTTGGCGCTTTTAAGATAAACTAAAACATTGGTTCCTTTGCCGTCGTCAGCTAAAACCCTGGCATCACCGAAAGTAAGATTTGAAACACCTAATTGTCTTGCTTTAAATTCAACAGTAATTAAATTTCCTATTCCTGTAAAGCCAGGCGTAGGCAATCCGCCAACAAACGAAATTTCACCTGTTGAATTAGAAAAAACCGGCTCTTCCGGCCAAAAAGAAAATATAGAATTTTCTTTGGAAATACTGACAATCTCTAATGTATCATATGGGAAATGAATAATTGCCTGTCCGGCATTAATAGGAATAGAGCCAGTGTCTACATTTACCTCCATTGAAAATCTCTCTCCTGTTTCAAGGCTTTGGCTTGCAGGTGTAAGAAAAAGCGAAGCACTTTCTGCCTTCGCTTCGCTAGGCAGAAAACAAGAAACCCACACTAAACAAAACACTAAACCGACACCAAGTAAAAGGTTTCGTGTCTGTTTAGTGTATGGGTTTTGTATGTGTTTAGTGATCATATGCCATTTAATTTTCTTTTAATTTCCTCTCTATTTTTCTCTGCTTCTCCCTTAACCCCTATGAGATATTTTTTTGTTCGCTCTAAACGCTTATTTTTGCGCCACCACAAAAATGTACATATCAAAATCAGAATTAGAATAATAATAAGGATTAAAATCAGTTTCCACCAAGAAATAAAAATGCTGAAAATATTTATTCCATTTTTTGAAACATAAAATAATTGTTCAGTCGGGATAACTTCAATTTTCTCCGCACTGTCTTGATAATTGCCAGCTGCGTCAAAAGCCCTAATTATTATTTCATGTTCTCCTAAGGCAAGCTCAGGCATTCTATACGGACTGCTCACTTCCACAAAAAAACCTTCTTTTTTCTCTTTGCCAGTCAAATCAATATGTTTTAACGTATAATGCTCAAGCCCTGAAAGCGCATCAGTGGTAATAAATCTAATTATTGGTTCTTTAGAAACAGAAACCGGGGAACGCAGCACGGGATCAAACACGAGTTCAAAACTTGCTGGCGCGCTTTTATCAATCTGAACAATATATCTGCTAATCCCGCCCCAAAGTTCGCCTTGCCTTGCTTTTATAGAAAAATACCATATTCCATCTTCTAAATCAGCAAAAGAAATTGAACTATGCTCCCCCTCAGAAACATTATCTGGTTCATCATAATAATTGCGGCTCATATTATAGCTAAAAGCATTTACCATTTCTGCTTTTTCCCAGCTAAAATTCGGGGTATTATTTTTATACCATTTATTTTGGTCAGGATGTGTATGGGAAAATATCTTAGGGCCTTCTGGCGGAGGAATAGTTAATGTATAAGCTCCTTTTCCTAAAGATGTTAAAATGTCGGTTCCTTTACCGTCGTCTAAAAGAACCTTGGAAGAATCTGCAAAATAAATACTGGTTTCACCCGGACTAATAGCTCTGAAAGTAATAGTAGATACTAAGCCAGAAGAAGTATTAATTCCTGGAGAAGGCGCTCCTCCCTGGAAAGAAGCCGTGCCTTCAATATTGGAATAAGCGGGCTGGGCAACCCAAACAGCAATAAATGACTTTCCAGCTGTTGGACTGGCTATTTGCAGTTTTTTTGGATCAAATTTTAAATCAACTTTTACAGCATTAACATTATTGCCTCCTGTGTTGATAAAAATAGAAATATCAAAAGTGCTTCCAATAAAAAAAGTGCCGCTTCCTGGCGAAAAATACAAAGAAGCGCCAGCTCCTTCTGCTACAGAAGGCAGCCCGCTAATACACACTAATATAAAACTAATCAACACTAATAATTTATATTTAGTGCCTATTGGTCTAATATTAGTGTTTTTTAGTGGTTTAGTCATTAGTGTCTATTGATGGATTAAATTCATTGAGTGTACTTCTGGTATCTTTTCCAGAACCACCAAACAATTAATACTGGTCCTAAAATTATAAAAGATAATAAAAATCCCATCAACCACCAAGGTAAAAAAACTCCTTTAATTTGCAATCCATTGCCTTCAATATGGGATATCAAAGGAGTCATTATCCGAAACCGGGCCTCGCTTTCTCTAATATTTCCAGCCCTGTCTATTGCTTTTATAATGACATTATACTTGCCTGCTTTTTTAAAAGGAACCCGATAAGGGCTTATTTCTTCAGAAAAAAAAGAACGAAAAGATTCTGAAGAGCTTAAATCAATAATACTTGCTTCGTAATGGTCAATGCCTGAAAAATTATCAATTGTCTCAAAATAAACCATTGTCTGATATCCAACTAAACGTGAATATGTTTCAACTCTCGGAAAGAATTCCTTTGGAGGATTAGTGTCAATTCTCACTGCCGCAGAAGAGGTCTTGCCCCAAATTCCTTTTTTATTTTGCCTTAAATGAAAATACCAAATTCCATCCTCTATATCGGAAAAAGATGCCATTGTTTGGATTCCTTCTCCTTTAGTGTCTGGCCTGCTCTTTGGATTTTCATCAAAACTCCAGGAAAAATCACTTATTCCTTGCTCTTTTTCCCAACTAAAAGCCGGGCTTGAATCAGAATACCAAACATTTGGACTCGGATGAGTGGGAGAAAAAACAACTGGACCCTCTGGCATTGGAATTAAAACCTGATATTCTCCGTTAATTTTATTAGTAAGAACATTCGTGCCTTTTCCATCGTTTAAAAGAACTCTGGATTCTTTTGTAAACTCAATTTTTGCAGTGCCAGAGGCCTTTGCCCGAAAAGCGACAGAAGAAACCAGTCCTGCTGAAGTGCTAATTCCTTCTGGTATGCCTCCCCTGAAACTTATTATCCCTTTTTTGTTTGAATAATTCGGAGGCAATATCCATTCAGAAATAAAAGAATTGCCAGCAGTTGGCGAAGTAATCTGTAAAATTTCCGGATTAAACTTTAACTCTGCCCAAACCACGTTTATGTCATTTCCTTCAGTATCTAAAAATATAGAAACAGTAAAAGTGCTTCCTACCAAAAAACTTCCCGAAGAAGGTGAAAGATAAAGCGAAGCCGAAGCCCCAGAAACCGAGAATGGAATAATAAAAAAAAGTATTAAGATAAATAATATAGAAAACAATCTCTCCATTAAAATCGCTAAACTACGCTAAACTTTACGCTAAACTACGCTAAACTTTTGTGTGGTTTCGCGTCTTTGTTTCGAGTGGTTTCGCGCTAATTCTTTTAATAATCAACCAAATTACTCCAATCACAGCCAGAATCAAAATAATTATCTGCCAAGGGAATAGTTTCTTTGTCTCTGAAGGTAGATATTCTGCTATTCTTTCATTTCCAGCCTTATCTACTGCTGCTACTTTTATAATGCTCTGTAGTCCTTGGTCTTCTAATAAATAAGGGCTGCTTATTGTTTTCCAATCTCTTTTGCCTTCTTTTATTTTGTAATAATCTATGCCTGAACCCTTGTCAGTGGTAAAAAAATTTAAAAAGTATTTTTCTTCAAATAGACTCTGGTCTTGAGCAATCTTTAAACTAAATTCTTCAGGAGCAGCAGAATCAATCATTGCCCTGTAAGTGATTTTCTCTGACCAACTCTGGTCAGGGTCTTTCTGCTTTAAAGTAAAATAATAAATTCCGTCTTCCAAACCAACATACTTCATATCGCCCATCCAAACCAATTCTCCTTCCGGCTTATCAAGAATATTATCAGGTTCAGCCAAAGAGTCCTGGCTTAAAAGATAACTATATTCGGCTTCTTCAACTAAATCCCAATGAATATGAAATGTGCTTGATTTTGACCATTTGTTTTGGTCTGGATGAGTAGTTGAAAAAATAAGCGGCCAAGCTTGTGTTTTTTCAATAATGTCATAACTCGCTCCAAGCAAACTCAAATCAGCTGAAGTGCCATGCCCGTCATTTAATAAAACATGGCAAGCTTCTTTAAAGCTAACTTCTGCCCCGCTAATTTCTTTTCCTGTAAAAATAACTCTGGCAATTATTCCATCTCCTTTAAATCCGCCCGGAACGCCTCCAAGAAAATATATTTCATTATTAGAAACATCCGGCTCTTCAGGCCAAAGAGCCAATATAGAACCTCCTTTATTAATATCAACAACTTCTAACAAATCAGAAGGAAATATCAAATTTGCTTTAACAGTATTTATTTCTTCTTCTTCAGTGTCTAATCTTATTTCAACAATAAAAGAATCGCCCTGATAAACAGTTTGCGCTTGAGGCATTAAATAAAACACCGCCGCTTGGCAATAATTAAAAACTAAAAATGAAAAGCTAAAAACTAAAATCAGAAAATAAGAAATTTTTAATTTTGAATTATAACTTTGCATTTTTAACTTTAAACTTTTAATTAAATTACCCTGTCCAGTAATAAAGCATAATGGAAAAGTCAACAAGATTTACTTCATTGTCTAAATTAATGTCAACGCAGGGGTCTTTAATTTCTTTTGACTCCCACCAGAAAAGCATAATTGAAAAATCAACAATATCTATTCTGTTATCGCAGTTTATGTCAGCTCCGCAGCAAACAGCAATTCCTTCAGGTAGAACTTCAAAATCTAAAGACTCGGAGAACATTGAAATCTCTCCTGTAGAAGATGTTGATCTTGCTCTAACCGAATAACCTGCTTTTTTTATTATAGAAGTATCAAGCGAATAAAGCCAGAATCCATCAGTATCAGATTTAGTCCTCAAAACAATTTCTTCTGAACCATTATTGATAAAAATATTAACTTCAGCTTTTGGAGCAGTATAACCGTATATATCCAAAACTTCTCCTTTAGAAATCTCAAAGGAACTCAAATTAATAGTCGGTGCCAAAAATAATCCAGCAAAAGTAGTGCTTGTTCTGTTTGTTAAATAAACACTAAAACTTAGAGTTGGTGATTTTTTCCCTTCTTTATCTTCAGCCCAAAGCGAAAAAATCCTAAAGCCAGACGGAATTCCAGTTAAGGTTGCTGAAAACTCAGCAGAAGAATCAGCTGTTAAAGTTGAAGCTATTGAGCCATTTCTTAAAATAGTGACTAAAGCTCCAGGATATGCTTTTCCATTAAAAACAACTGTGGATTGCAATATAGGCCCTCCTCCAGCAGAGGGAGGAGGAGCAACGCCTTCTACAACTGCAGAAATACTTATGCCTTCCTCTATTGGATCAAGGGCTTGGCAAAATGAAAAAGCAAATAATAAAATAGAAAATGTAATTGAAAATAAAAAAACGGCTTTATATGTTAAACAAAACCGTGAAAAAAAATCTTTTTTTCTTTTTTCAAGCTCTATTTCTTGGTTTTTCTTTTTCTTTAAAAAAAACATTCATTTTTAATATTGATTCAGAAATTATTGTTCTCCTTTAACTAATATTCTCATTGCCAATCTCCACCTTTTTCTGGTTTTATAAAAGAAAATCATTATTATTAATAAAGCTATCAAAGCGCCTAAACCTAATTTCCAAGGAAAAACCCAGAAAGTTAAGACAGGCGGATTAAACGGAACATTAGCAGTGCCGTAACTGCCTACTAATGTGGCAGTATAGCGGCCTACTAACCATTTTTTATCCCAAGAAGCCTCAATTTTTCTTATTGCTCCTGGAATAACATTGTTTTGCGGAAAAGCAACATCAGCTACTTTTTTCCCGCGCCAGTCGCTAATAGTTACAAAACCTTTTGGCCGTACATGAATAGTTCCTTTATTCTCAAACCTAATAGTGAACAGCACTGGTCCGTATTCTAAAAAAGAAGGAGATGAAAATTCTTTAACAATTAACTCTTCTTTTAATTCTCCTGAAACCATTAACAAAATCAAACCTCCTACTTTTTGAGTCAATGCTACTCCAGTAACTTCTTCGCCTATAGCTCCAGTTACACAAGCTAAAATTGAACCATAATGTCCTCCTGGCTCAGCATTTTCCGGAACATTTATAGTAAAATCAACAAACTTCTGTTCTCTTGGTTTTAAAGTAAATTCAGGAGGTATTGTTTCCACCCATCTTTTTAAAGAATAAGTTACTTCCTCTTCAGGGCTGACTATTACCTGACCTGTTTCACCAACCGGCCTGAAATCCTCTACTTCCATTTTTATGCCAATAGTGCTGTCAGTTGGATTATAAACCTTAAGCTTGTTTGAAATCACATCTCCTGGATTTGCTGTCAATTCAAAAGTTAAAGGAGAAATAGTAATACCTGTTGCTTGAGCATTAACCTGAAAAGCTAAAACTAATCCTGTTATTCCTACAAATATTAAAACACCTATTAAAAGTATTGCTTTTACACTTTTCATTTTATAAAGCTCTTATACCAAAACTTAGGCAAAAAATCAATCTTTATTAGCATAAAGTCCAAATCTGATGCCAACTAAAAATCGCACCCAAAGGGATTTTTCGCCTTAAGTTTATTTACCTTAATAAGTCGGCGTAGCAATTACAATAACAGTATCAGCATAGGAACCAGCTGGAGTAGTGCCTGCAATGCACGCTTTCATAGAAACATCAACCGTACCACCGCTTACAGCTGCTGCAGCAGTGGCAAAAGTTTGAGGGGTCCTGGAGATTGCCACATCAGAGACTGTATCATCATCAAATCCCTCATGAATGGTCAAACTGGAAGCATCCTTGCCATACACGCCATACTCTTCTGTACTAGTGCTTACAAGGCTGGAAGCTACTGCAGGAATTAATTTTACCGTAGCTGTTGATTTGTATAACCCAGCTGCATCTGTTCCGTTTCCCACATCTTTTATAGTAATGGTCGCTCCGCCAGAAGCATTTGTTGTTAAAGAAAGCTGTGTTGGCTGGCCGGCTGCAGGAGTACTAGTAGCGCCCTGTTCATTCGCTGTGGCATAACGCACTTCACTAGCATCTAATGTACCAAAACCAATAGCGCTATCTGTGGCAGTAAAAGTTAATGTTTCAGAAACAGTTGCTGAAACTGCTATCCCGGCAATAATCGCTACTTTGGTCTTGCCAGTGTCTCCAAAAGCTCCTGATATATCAATATCGCAAACACTGCTAGCGCCTTCACAGCCTCCGGCAGCAGGATTAGTAATCTGATTACTGCCGCCAGCGTTTGTTCCAATCTCAATTTGAACACATCTATCAGCAGCAATTTCCCCTGCGCTCGCATCTGTAGGAGGAGTAAAAGTAATCTGATCTGTACTGGTAGACACAGACACTCCCCAGACACTTGATGTGGCAGTATCTGCTAATGTTTTTTGAGTCCAACCGCCATCACAATTATTATCATCGTCAACAGCTAAATCAATGTCAGCAAGAACAATGCTACTAAGATCAAAACCATCATTTGATCCGTCAAAGGAAATTATAATCGTATCAGTGGAAGTCCCAACTCCAGTAGGAGTTACAAAATAAATTTCATGGTCTGAAACAGTTGACGGCCTTGAATCAGTAAGAACATCTTTTTCTTTACTGCAATAAGCTCCATGAACAATTGGAATGATTGTGTACATTCCAACCATTAAAATCCATAAAGAAAAAATAAGAGCTATTTTGCTGTATTTTTTTATCTCTTTAGCCATTTATTCTTTTTAATTTTTGTTTTTTCTATTTTTTTATTCTCGACCTTTCTAAAAAAATTTCTTTGGGTTAATTTAGAACCCGTAATTATTATATTATACTGTAAAAACAAATACTAAAAAAGGAGTCAATCTGTGGATAACTTTTTTACCTTTGCGCGCCTTTGTATAAGCGCTTTGCCTGCCCCTATAATCCTTTTGCGCATTAAAGCAAGGATAGCTAATATAAAAAGAGTAATAAGAGTAACTTTCCATGGAAAAGCCCAAAATATAATATCTTCTTTTATTTTACTATTTTCAAAATTAATCAACAAACTGGCTTTATATTTTCCAAAAAGCAAGTTCTGGGAAATAAAATTTGAAACTGTTTTTGGCAAATACTTTTCAAGTTTTTCTGGAAGTACTGGCCTGAATTCCACTGGAAACTTACGGGTTTTTCCAGGCAGAATTGTTGTTTTTGGTACCTGCGTCTCTCCTACTATTTTGCCCCTGCCTGTTGTAATCAGCAGTTTGCCTTCAGGCTTAATATGATAAGGATCATTGTTTTGAATGCGGAGAGTAAAAGGCAGATTGCTTTTTTCAACAATAGAAAACGTTTTCTCTCCAGCTGCCCATGCCTCGGAAAATATTCCAGTGATATTTGCTAAAAGATTTTCTAATTTTTGTAAATGAAACTCTTCAGGGATATTAAACTCAACAACAGTTAAAGGTTTTTCAGTTCTGTCTGATTTGTCAACTCCAACTGAAATCAAAAACAAAACGCCTATTTGAGGAATAGCTTCCAATGTTTTTTCTTCAAAATAAAAAGAAGGCAGTTTTGGCTCAAATAAAACAGTAACATAATGCCCGCCAATTTCGGCATTTTCAGGAACATTAATTGAAAATTTAACTTTTTCTGACTGGTGAGGTTCTAAAATAAAATAAGGGTTTTCAATTTCAAACCATTTTCTTGGATTAATGCTGATATCTGCCTCTTTCTCATTAAATGCTATGCTGCCTTCCTCGCCAGCTGCCTCAAAATTAATAACTTTAGCTTCCATTGGTATTGCTAAATCGCTTTTGTTTAACAAATAAATTTCATCTTGAAAACTCTGGCCAGGTTCAATTTCCTGTTCAAAAATCGGCGGCGACACGAAGATACTCATACCCTGCTCTGCCGAGCATATCCCACCAATAAATAAAAATAATATTAAACTAATTAAAATTCTTTTTTTATTCATAGCTTTATACGTCAATATTGCGCTGTACAAACAAACACAAGGGTTGTGGAATAGTCGCCTGCTATTTGCGTTGCCAAAACCGAGGCCTTTACTGTTACTCTGTAAGTTCCTTCAGCATCTGCTTTGGAAACAGGTTGGTTATGATCACTCACCCTATTGCCAGGGCCAGAAGAAACAAACTTGGCATAGTTATTACCGCTGCTATAGCGATTAGAACCTTCAACTGAAGGGTCACTGGAAGTATAGCCGAATCCGCAATAGTTGCTGTTATCTTTACAATAACCACCCCACTCTGTTGATGTTGCGTAAGTGCCAATAAAGTCCTGGATATAAGTGGAGGAAGGATAATCAGCATGCCGGAAAATATCAGGAGTATAAGAAGAAACTGCCCAAGCAGTAATAATATAACCATTGCTCGCGCTTGTGTTCACTTTCAAATCAACCCAGTCAGTGTTGGTATAATTGGGAGAATCCAATGTGCCAATCTCTAAAGAAGGCGGGGAATCTGAATCGCTGTCAACAATTTCAAATTCCAGGCCTGGCCGCAAACCGCAATACCAAGTGCCGTAAATTGGCGGACCGTCTATTGAACCTGGTTCAGCATTATTTACATCAATATCTTCCCTATGCCAGTCATTTGTGCCGCTGTCATTGATAATATTATCATGGCCGCCGCCAGTATAATAAGTAGAAATAACATATTTATTACTGCCTGCTCGCTCGTAATAATCGTATTCGCCATAACTTGCCTGCCATTTAACATGGAGATTATAGTAATAAAAAGTATAGCCAGCAGAAGTTCGGGAATACTCCCTGATTCTAATGGAATCATCAATTTCTGGCTGGGGAATCTCGCCATTACTGCCAGTTCCAGTTTCCTGGGAAGTAGACGCACTGCCCCAGCTGTTGCTTGCGTATTTCCAAACAGTTGACTGAGCGCCTCCAGAAGAATTTTCTGAAATAACCACATCAAAGGAACCAGTATTAATATCTGTTGTTGTAGTAGCTGCATCAACTAAATGCACACCAACATACCAGTCAACATTCAAAATAGCTACAGCAGCCGGCGTCGGTGGCGTGCCTGAATCGTCTAAAACAGTATTCAAAGCAGTGACAATGCCGGTATTGACTTTCATATAATCAATTTTGGCTTCCTGGAAGATTAATTCAGAACCAGTGCTATTGTTAAAGTTCCAAGAACCAGAAGCAGGCGCGTAAGTTACTGTTGTTTTGTCATTGGAAGCTGTCTTATTTCCTTTGATTTCCAAGCTCTCGCTTGATGAGCCAACTGTGACAGAAGCGCTGGATTCAATAGTAACCTGGCTTTGCCTGGAAACTCCAGCACCATCAAAATCCTTGAGGTAAGACCAGTAATCAGTGGTTGTGGAAGGAACACTATAAGCTCCCCAAATATGGAGATGTCCGTCATTTGCTGCATGATCCATAGAATAAAGCGAACCGCTAATAGTGGAAGTGGCAGCAGAAGAATCCCACATTCTGATATATTGTCCAGCGCTAACCTGCAAAGTAGCATAAGTATCATCGCCAACATTTTTATTAGTATTAATGCAATAACTGCCGCTGCCGTCTAAAACCAAGGTTGAGCCGGTCCATTTGGTAGATACTCCGCCAATATCATTTTTGAATTCGCCTTGAACAGTAACCGTAATGCCTGAAGCCACGGTAAAAGAGTCAGCAGCAGAGTTAATATCAGTCAAGTTAAAATTATGAGTCGCTTTTAAATCATTGGTAGAAATTGTCCAGCCGCCGGCAGAATTATTAAAAACAATATCATAGAAAGTTTTGCCGCTGCCTGTTCCGCCGCTAACAATAGTTTCGCCAGTGTCTCCAGAATCAAAGGTTACTGTTCCTGTTCCGGCAGTAAATGTTCCGGAATTTGACCAGGAACCAGCAACATTAATCGCATAATTAGAACCAACGTCCAAGGTTGAAGCCACATTTGAAATAGTTAAATCATTTTCAACATCAATGGCAGCGCCAAGAGTCACAGTAGAAGTAGCGCTTTTAGTGACCAAGAAATTATAAAAGTCATGGCTTTCATCAGTGCCGCCAGGAGAAACACTGCTGGCAGCTGCTTCGTCAAAAATTACTGCAGTTGGATAGGCTTCTGATTCCTGGGCAGTAAAAGTGGCGCCAACAGCTACTGTCCAGTCAGTTCCTAAATTAATAGTTGTTCCGTTGCCCTCATTGTTGGCTCCGCCAGAATCAGTGCAATCTAAAGTGCCGTTTACTGTTACAAAAGTAGCAATATTCGGATCCCATCCCTGGGTTTCTAAAGTATCGCTAGCAGAAACAGTTAAGCTGTCAGCAGTCATATCGCTCTTTAGTTTAATCACTGCTGGCGAAGTTCCAATTTGAACAGTTCCCATATTCTGCTTACTTCCATTCTGATCATCAAAGTAACGAGGATAAGTAGCGTCTCCGCCGTCAAGAATTAAAGTTCCTGTTCCTTTTGTCCAAGTTGAACTACTATTCAGGGTTAAATCTCCGTAAACAGTGATATTATTTGAGCCGCCCACAAAAGTAGCAGCGTTTTTAATTAAGAAAGTTGTTGTTTCTGTAAGAGTGGCATTACCTATCGTCATAATAGGATCGTTGCTGTCAGCTTTTAAAGTTACTCCATTACTGCCATCACCTATTGTTAAATTATTATTTACAGTCAATGTGCCGTTCTGAATTGTATAATTAGGAGTGCCGCTTGCTGGAGAAAACTCTAAATGATTATAAATAACAGCAGTAATATTGGTAGCTGAAGTGCCAGTGTATTTAATAGTAGAAGTACTCACAGTGAAAGTGCCGTTTTTAACAAAAGGCGTGCCAGAGCCAGATAAAGTAATAGTTTTTGAAGAAGCGTCAAAGGCATGATTGTTAGCGCCGCCGTCAATAGTAAGAACATGGCTTACTGTAAAATCAGAAGCCGCAGTAGTTGTGCCTGTTTCAGTATCATCGCCTAAATCAAGATCATAAAAAGTAATTCCGCCTGTGCCGCCGCCTAAATTGCCTGTTCCTAAAATAGTAGTTTTTCCAGCAGAACAAGCAGCGCAAGTAATGATTCCAGTTGTGCCAGCAGTGGTTAAAGCGCCGTTAGTAATATTCAAACTCTGGCTGTTTAAATCCAATTCATGAGCATCAGCAACAGCAAGAGTGGTTGCTTTGACTGCTGTAGAAAGCTGGATCTTAGGCAAGGAAGAACCGCTAGTAATAGAAACTATGCCAATGTCCTGCTTGGTGGCATTATCATCGCTCCATGTTTTAGTGCCTTCCGGCGACCAAGTCAAAGTAGCGCTATCGCTCTTAGTCCAGATGCTGGGAGAATTCAAATCTAAATTGCCTTTTAAAGTAATGGCCGGATCATTAGTAGTCCAGTCAATGGTTGACGTAGCGGTTTCATTCCCTACTGTCAAATTATTATTAATAGTTATTGTCTGGGACCCGGTAGAAGCCAAGCGATAAGTGGCGCTGGCAGACGGCTTTAATTCTAAATTATAATAAGTGGTTTCCTGGATATGGCTTTCAGCAGAACCAATAAACTTAGTTGTACTGCTGGCAGTAGTAAAAGTTCCGCTTTCATTAAATAAAGGCCTGGAAGCGCCGGTGCCAGAACCAGATAAAGTCAGGGTTTCTGTATCGCCGGTATAAGTGCCGCCTGTGACAATATGCATCTTGCTGGTATTGACATCATCGCCAGGAGCATAACTGCCCATTATATGAATCTCATCGCCGGTAAAAGTAGGTACATTAACAGAACAAGTAAAAAGATTGTCTCCAGAACCAGGATAACTGGTAAAACCGCAAATATTAGCATTAGTTGTATTGCCGGAATTGTTATTAGTAATAGCTGTTTTATTTAAATAAAGATGCAAATTTTCTATATTTGTTGTCCCGTCTGTAACAGTAAAAGTATTATCATTATTAGCATGTCCCTGGATATAGACAGCTATGGGATCATTAGCATTAACGCTTACTGAAGTGAATTGAAAAGAGCCGCTTGAAGTGCTAGTAGTAGTCGGCTCCGCATTATTAACTGAAACAGCAACAGTATAAGCAGTAGTGTCTAAGGTTGATTCATTTGCCAGATAGATATTGCCGGAAATATCAATGCCGGTCACGCAGGCGGTAGATGTGGCAGATTTCCATTTAATGTCATAGGGAGAACTGCTTCCCTGGGTCCATTCAGCAAAGATTTTTCCAGAGCCAAAATCTTCATACCCGGCAACTGCCCAGTCATTACTATTTCCGCCAGCGCTTTCAAAAGTAACAGCTGAATCCCAGTCAGTTGAAGTAGAAGTATAAGGAGAACAGCCCCTTCTATAATAAATATTATTATCTCTAGTCCAAAAAGCGTATATTCCATTGTTTCCGGCTGTGTCAATAGCGATAGTGGTATATTCGTTGGTGGCAGTGGAATCCAAAGCCACTGCTGTTTGCCAACTGCCAGTGTATTTCTGGTATTGAACATAGTTGGATGAATCAATATATGTAAGATGGACATATCCGCTGGAATCAGAAACCGCAGACATATTCTTAGTCATTCCAGTAATGCCAGTAGCAATGGCATCAACATTATTTCCGCCAGAGTTTTCAGTACCCACTGAATTCTCCCATCTTGAATCTGAATCATCCCAAACAGAACCTTGAATAGCGGCGTCTTTTATCCATGTCGCGTACATATCTCCGCCTGTTAAAGGCACCACAGTGCCATAAACATTTTCATTTTCATTTGAGGTGACAGAAGTGCTGCTTGCCGAGCCCCAACCGGAAACACTATTGGCAGTATCAGAGAGTTTTGATTGGATGTAATAATTAATCGCAGCAGCTTCGTTAGTAAATCCAAAACCAGCTAAAATCAAGATAATAACAAATATAATTAAAATTATTTTTTTGTTATTTTTAAATTTTCTAAATTTTTGAAACAAGTTTGCCATAAAATTTTCAAATCAAAGCTTAGCTTTGGAAAGCTTAGCTTTCAAGAAAAAGATGGTTAATTGATTTTATTCTTTCACCCACTAAAACTTCTTGAACAAAATTTTTATAATCGTCAGAATTACCAAATATCTTATTTAAAGCATTTTTTCCTAAGATTATTGAATCTCTTTTCCCAAGATGCTCTTGATTAGTACTCCAAGGATACTCTCCTGCAAATTTTATAATCTGCTCTGGATTTTTAATTCCATTTTCTTTTAAAAACGGCTCTATTAATTCTCCTGGGTTGACTACATTGATATAAACAAGTAAATATCGCAAGTAATCTTCTTTGTCTATCAAAACAGCTTTAAAAGTCCCTTGAAACAAACTCCCTACCCGCTGATATCTTTTATTGAAATATTTTGTGTATCCTGTACCCAATTTATGCATAAAAAGAGTAATTCCATTTTCTCTTATCTCTTCTAAAATCAGGTGAAAATGATTAGGCATAAGACAATCAGCTATTATATTAACCAAATTACTCCTTTTATCACCCTGTTCTTTAAGAATATCTTTTAACAAACCGAATGTTGCTTTTCTTTTTTTCTGCTCTAAATGCCAAAGAAGATTAAAACTATTCTTTTCATCGTTAAATAAAAATAATCCCTGAAGAAAGCGCCATCTGTCGTTATCGTCTTGAAAAATACTGCGTTTTTCCACGCCTCTGTTGTATATATGATAAAAATTATTTTTAACAAATTTTACTTTTCTCATATTTTTTTCTAAAGCTTAGCTTTAATCATCCCTCACGCACCGCACGGAAAAGCCGAAGGTCTTATCGTAGTAATCGCGGCTGACGCTGATGATATTGTAATACAGGCCGCGTCTCCAAGCGTTAGTACCATTCTCGGTAGACGACCACAGGTCGGCGTAGTCGCTAAGATCGTAGTAACTGCCACCAGTATTGCGGAAGCCGCCGGGAAGAACGTTAAAACCGGAAGCGGCAAAGCTAGCGTGATTTCTAAGGACTCCGTTAGTCCAAAGGTTATATTCTCCTGCCATGGCTGAGCCTTCGCCATTGGTTCCTTTGTCGCCGATAGCTGATTCGTCATATAGAAATTGAGTTGCGCAATCTGTTCCGCCGAGGTCAGAACATATCTGACGTTCAAGGGCAACGTATTCATAATGGCTGGGTATGTGCCAGCCGTTAGGACAGAGGCCTTGAACAGGTGTTGTGCAGGCGGGCTGGGACTCGCCTGCGCCGTTGCAGGTAGAAGAACCGCACATTGTATCTGCCCATGTGTATAAGCCGCCGTAGGTGTCGCAACAATTAGGAGTACAACTAGCATCATCGTGACAGTATTTGGTGCCGCCAGAGCAGTTAGAATTATCAGCGCTAGCCGGAGCTATATTTAAATTCTCTGACAGCCAGCACACATTGTCGATTGAAACCGCATCATAGGTTTCTCCACCGTAACTAATTGAATCGCAGGATGGATATTTTACAGTAACATTAACTCTTAATTTATTATTTGTGTCTTTAGCAATGGTTGGATAATAATACTGCGTTACAGGATCACCGTCATAAACAGTGACAGCATCCAGCCAAGAAAAAGAAATACTTGGAGTAGAAGTGGCGGCTCTTGCCTTAATATCATAGCCGTCAGTGTAGGTTATAAAAGCGGTTGAGGTGGCGGCTTCTATGGAAAAATCATTGGTGGCAACATCAATGGTGGCGCTGTCATTTACAGCCCAGTTTGTTCCGTCAGTTGAATACCAAAATTTAATCGCCCCTCCAGAATTAAACGCTTTCCAAAACCGGGTCCCGTCATACCAGGTCTTTCTCTGGAAAGAAGATGCAGTTGCTGATGAAGAGCTTGATATATCTATAGCGTTTACATTAAAATAATCGGTTTTTAGAGTTTCAGCGTTAGTGCCGTCTTTTTCCTGGAGGACACGGAAAAATGACCAGTAATTAGAGCCGTCTGCCTCATAGTATTCTGAAGGCGAGTCGCTGACAGGTCCGGAAATGTCGCAGTCAGTGCTGGTAGCGGCAGAAGAACAAGTGTTAGTGCTTGGAGTAATGTTTTCCCAGGCATTGGTTGTTCCAAACCTGTACGCCTGCAAACTGATTGCTTTTGAAGAAGGCGCTGTTGTTGATTGGCCGTTCCAAGAAACAGAAGGCGTGTCAGTATTGTTTGTGTTGCGGCCGGCAATAAGATAAAACGGCCTTTCGTCTTTTTGCGCGGTAATAGGGTCGCGGTTGGTGTTATCATCTGTGGCAATATCGCTCTGGCCATTGTTATCAGAAAGATAACGCAGGTCGTTTTTGTAATGAGGGGCGTTAATTTTCGCAACCTTGAGCCGGTCATTGGTGACGTCATAATAGCTTACCCAGGCATTGCCAGATGGGTCAAAAGCAATAGAGGTGTATTGGCCATAGTTCTCAGTGGCATGATCGTCAACAGCTGTGCAGGTCCAGTCGCTGGACCCTATTCCGCACCCAGTGCCGTTTCCGTTTCCAACATATTTGGCAATCTTGAGCCGGTTATTGGCGACATCGCGATAGCTCACCCAAGGGTTGCCTAAAGAGTCAAAAGCAATAGAGGTGTATTGGCCAATATTATCAGTATCATGATCGTCAACAGATGTGCATGTCCAGTCGCTGGACCCTATTCCGCACCCAGTGCCGTTTCCGTTTCCAACATATTTGGCAATCTTGAGCCG